>SYNW01000071.1 GCA_005805045.1 Actinomycetota bacterium | reverse complement strand
CGTGGCGTTGTTTCAAGAGATTTTCGCTGACCCAGCCACGATGCCGAGCAGCACAAACACGATGCCGGCGACATATCGCTGGATAAACGGCAAGGTCTTGCCTTTGGCCAAAGTTTCGCGCAATGAGCTGGCAGTCAGTGCATAAATGCCGTCGATCACAAAGCCACAGATCACAAACACCGCGCCGAGCGTCAAAGATTGCAGCGCGTTTGAAGACTTATCTGGGTCGATGAACTGCGGCAGAAATGACAGAAAAAAAAGTGCAATTTTTGGATTCAGCGTGTTGATCACGAAACCTTGCCGAAATGCCTGCACTTTTGTCATTGCGTTAGCCGAAGATGTAATTGTCTCTGGTGGGCGCGAGAGTGTGCGCAGACCAACAAGCACGAGATACGCCGCACCCAGATATTTGACGACATTGAAAGCGTCTTGTGATGTCGCCAAAATTGCCGAAAGACCAACAGTGGCCGCCAACACATGCATGAAAGTGCCGAGTTCAAGACCGAGCACCGAGGCGAGCCCGATTGGTCGACCACTGGCCACGCTGCGGTTGACGACGTAAATGACTGCGGGCCCCGGTATCACGAGCAACGCAACCGAAGCGATCGCGAACGAAAATAACGAGTTGAAGTCAGGCATTTTTCGCGCTATTCGGCTGGCTGTTCATTCAATTCGTCGTTGAAGCCACGATACATTTCATAGATTTCTTTGCAGGCCTGACACATCGGCAGTTGCTTTGGGTCGCGCGACGGCACCCAAACATGGCCGCACAATGCCTCAACTGGCGTGCCGTTGATGCGCGCTTCGAGCACTTTGGCTGTCGCTGATTCATCTTTGTCGGTTTTGACGATGTGCGCGACAAGTGGCTTGCCAGTTTGCAATACATGTTCGGTTTGCTGTTCAACTGTTGTGCTGGGCGCAGTCTGAGTCGTCGACGATTGCGCTGAGAACACACTTAATTTAACCATTAAATTTTGCACATTTATCGACTTAGTAGTGCCAGATCAACAACGCCTAGACTGCAATCCATGCCGATGTATGAATTTCGTTGTCGCACTTGTGACCAAGTTTTTGAGGAGCGTCGCGCGATGTCGGCCGCCAACGAGCCTGCCAAGTGCTCGCAAGGTCACGAAAATGCAGTGCGCTTGCTTTCAGTTTTTGCCTCGGTCGGCGGTGGCAACAGTGCTTCGAATGCGCCAGCGATGCCCGCAGCGAAAATGGGCGGGTGCGGCTCTGGCTGCGGTTGCCACAGTTAATTGAGACTGTATAAATCGCCATAACTGACAAGCAGCCAGTCGCTTAGAGCGAGACCGGCATCTTGGCAACGATTCGCAGCCATCTGGAATTGAGATTTATCGCCTTTCTTTCGGTGATCGCCACCGCGTGCGGTGAGCAATGAAATGGTCGTCGCTGAATCGATGTTGACTGCCGCGCCGATAATCCGGTCGATGATTTCAATTAGTCCACGGTTCGAGTCAAAGGCGATGAGACCAACACCACGCTGCTGATGATCAAGACACAGGACCAACGTCTCGTGACGCAATGGCCTCGAAAGTGCCAGCGCAAAAACACTCAGTTTTTCTGAAAGAGTCGTGATCGGGTCGAGTTGTGCGCGTGGCACATCCAATAATGGTCTGACTGTGTGAAGCATTGCCCCTCGGATTTCTTTGATTACGAATTGACTTAGTCAGAGTAAGACGAGGGTGTCACGCGCTTACGAAATCAATCGCAACATAAATCAACCCAACGCAGATCATCAGCGGCGCAACTATTTCGACGAGCTTTGGCAGAGAAATCTTGGTTGGGCTCAGCAAAAACAAACTGCAGATCGCGCCAATTATCGCCCCACCGAAGTGTCCACCAATCGAGATTCCTGGGATCACGAGGGTGATCACGATGTTCAGCGCAAAGGTCGCGCCAACGCCCGTGCGCAGGGGGTTGACCCGGTCTTGGCGAAATCCGACCAGTGCTGCCGCCATTAGACCAAACACGGCGCCAGATGCACCGCCTGTGATCGCGTCTGGGCTGATCAGCAACGCGCCAACTGATCCACCCAAAAGAGAAGTCAAATAGAGCAGACCAAATCTGAGCGAGCCAATTTTTTGTTCGAACAACTGACCAAGTTGATATGCCAGCAGCATGTTCATCGCCAGATGGAAAACTCCGAAGTGCACAAAGCCGCAACTGACGAGCCGATACCACTCGCCCTGCTCTAGAAACTGCCGAGAGATGACGAAATTTATTGAAGTTTCGTCAAAACCCGAAAGCGACATCCACAAATAAAGACCCACGTTGATCGAGACGATTGCATTCGTAACCGATGTCTTGTTCGTGGATAGCCGAAAGTTGGGTCGTGACGGTCGCGGCGATAGTGGACGGCGGGATGGTTTTGATTGCGTCGCACGAGGCAACGGTGGCGGAAGTTGCGGCGGCGGAAACGTCACGACTCTACGAGGGCAGGGTTAGTGCTTGTTGACGATTTGCAAGAAACCAGTTCACTGTTTCGTGCAGACCATGTTCAAACTCGGTAGAGGCGTGCCAGCCCAGTTCGCGCTCGGCGCGTGACGGGTCAACGCGTCGTCGAGGCTGGCCATCCGGGCGCGACGAGTCCCAAACTAGTTCGCCTGAAAAACCAACGATGCGGGCGATCGTTTCGGCTGTTTCACGAATTGTGATTTCACGATTGTTGCCCAAATTAAGTGGCTCGGTCGAGTCGTGTAGTTCGCTCGCCAGCAATATCGCCCGTGCGGCGTCTTTGACGAACAAATAATCACGGCTTGCCGAGCCCGTGCCCCAAACCACGATTTTGTCCAGTTTTTGTTCTTTGGCCTCGACACATTTTTTAATCAACGCAGGTATGACGTGCGAGACATCAGGATGGAACTTGTCTCCTGGGCCAAACAAATTTGTTGGTATCAAGAACGCAAACTTCTGCCCGTATTGTTGCGCGTTGACTTGGGCGTGCACCAACAGCGCTTTTTTGGCAATGCCATACGGTGCATTTGTCTCTTCGGGGTAGCCGTCCCAGATTGATTCTTCGCGAAATGGAACAGGCGTGAACTTTGGGTAACTGCAGACGGTGCCGAGCAGAATTGTCTTTTCAATTCCGGCAACTCTCGCGGCTTCAATCGTGTGGGTACCCATCATCAAGTTGTCGAGGTACAACGGGGCAGGTGCAACTTGGTTGTAGCCGATGCCCCCGACGCGAGCCGCTAAGTGCACGACATGACTAGGTTTGTGTTTCCTAAATAGTTCGAGCGCAACCCCCGGCACCGAAAGGTCTGCTTGATTGTGAGTTGGGGCGACAACCGTTGCGCCGGCTGCCGCAAATGCTTCGACTACGTTGCGGCCAAGAAATCCGCTACCACCGGTTATCAGAACGGTGCGATTTTTCCAAAATGTTGGCGAGGAAGTTTTTTCGCTCATATTGCTATCCACATCGTACGACCCACAGCCCGTTGTGTTCCGCCGCAGGGGCTTTACGCCAAATATCAAGCCGACACGGCAGAATAGAAGGAATGCGTGTGGCCTACTCTTTGGAACAGTGCTGGCATCGAGTGCCCGGGGGTACTGCGACCGCGGCGATCGAAGTGGCGCGAGTACTGCCAAGTTTGCGGCGCGACATCGAACTTGTCGGTTTTGCGGGTCGCCATAGGACGTCGGCACAAGGGGCATATCAGCCGCCGATCAAAGTGCAACAACTTTTTTTGAGCGGAGCCGCGCTCTACGAAATGTCAATGCGGTTCGGGTTTCCAAAAGCAGAGAGCGCGACTGGCAAAGTCGACTTGGTCCACTGCACGTCAATAATTCCGTTTGCAACGAATGCAAAGATGGTCGCGACCATTCATGACCTCGCATTTTTGAAGTATCCACAGTTTTTCAGCCGTCGAGGCAATTCGGTATTTCGGCGCAGCCTGAAGATTTTGTTGAAGCATGCCGACGTCTTGCTTTGCTCTTCGCAATCGACTTTGGAGGATTGCCAAGAATTTGGTTTTTCTAGCGATCGGCTGCGCCATGTTCCGCTTGGAGTGGTCGCGCCGATGGTGATGACTACTCGTGATCAAATCAAGACCCGTTATCAGTTGCCAGACAGTTATCTGCTGTTTGTCGGCACACTCGAGCCCCGCAAAAATTTGTCGAGATTAATTTCCGCGATTGAAACCTTGGGTGATTCGGTGCCGGATCTGGTCGTAGTTGGTGCCAGCGGTTGGGGTGACGTGCTCGATGCGAAAGAGGTTTCAAATTCGGCGAAAGCTCGGGTGCACTTTACGGGGTTTGTCCAACCCAGCGACCTTGGGGCGATTTATGAGTGTGCTGAAGTGCTTTGTTACCCGTCGCTGATGGAAGGTTTCGGTTTGCCAATTCTTGAGGCGATGAGCCATGGCACGCCCGTTGTGACGAGCAGGGGCTCCTCAACCCGAGAAGTCGCAGGCGGTGCAGCAGTTTTGGTTGATCCGTTAGATATTCAAAGCATCGCCTCAGGTGTCATGCAGGCGATTGGTCAAAAATCTGAACTATCAGAACTTGGCCGCAAGCGAGCAAGTGAAATGACCTGGCAAGCCACGGCACAAAAGACCGCCGAAGTTTACGATCAGGTCGTGTCGTGACTTTGAGAGTTGGTGTGAATCTGTTGTGGCTGCGCGCGGGTCAGGTGGGCGGTTCTCAGGAATATTTGATACGACAACTTACCGGCCTGAGCCAATGCAATCGTGGCGAATTCGACATCACCCTTTTTGTGCAACCGAACTTTGCAAATACTCATCCCCAACTTGCCACGATCTTTAAATTTGCGGAGGCACCGAAGCACGGTGGGGTGCGTGTGCTGAGAATTTTGCTCGAACATACTTGGTTAGCGCTCAAAACTCGAAAGTTTGATCTGTTGCATCATGGCGGTGGCACGATGCCACGGTTTGGCGGTCGACGAACCATGCTCACGATTCACGACGTGCAGTATTTGTCGTTTCCAGAAAATTTCAGTCGTGTCCGGCTTGTGTATCTGAGCATGATTGTTCCGCGTTCATTAAATCGAGCATCAATTATCACCACGCCAAGCCAATATGTGCGTGATCGTCTCGCGGCAAAGTTCAATTTGCCGCCAGACAAGGTTCGAGTCGTGCGTCATGGCATTGATGATCAACTGGGCAAATCGGCCACGAGCGAGAACGAGTTGCGTCGCCGGCTGAGGCTTCAAAACAAAGATGTTATTTTTTTGCCTGCAGTCACACATCCGCATAAAAACCACAAATTTTTGCTTCAACTCATGAAAACTCATTGGACGGATGAAAATTTGGTATTAGTTTGTGCGGGCGGCAAGGGTCGTGGTGAGATTGATTTCATGCGAGAAGTCCGACGCCTCAATTTGGACGATCGAGTATTTCGCCTTGATCGGGTCGTCGACGAGGATCGTGATGGTTTGATGCGCCTGTCCAAAGCGCTGGTATTTCCAAGTTTGTATGAAGGATTTGGTGCGCCGGTGATTGAAGCGATGCAACTCGAAACACCGGTTGTCGCTAGTGACTGTGCTGCGTTGCCTGAAGTGGTCGGAGATGCTGGTTTGGTCTTACCACTCGAACTAGATCGATGGGCGAGCGCCCTTGAGATTGTCGCATCCTCGCGTCAGGCTCTGATCTCGTCGGGCAAGGCGCGTGCTGGTCAATTTTCAATCGCCAAGTCGGGCCAGGATTTATTTGATGCCTACAAGGCGGCACTGTCATGAGTGCCAGCCCACGTAAATTGTCGCTGATCGTTCTTTGTCCGCATTTTGAGCCAGACATGGCCCCCACAGGTGTGGTGATGACCAGAATTGTTCACGAACTTGCAGCCCGTGGTCACAAACTTCATGTTGTCACTTCGTTGCCGTGGTATCGCAAGCATCAAGTCGAGGCGGGCTGGGCAGGCGCATTGTGGCGGGTCGAAAAAACCAGTTGGGGATCAATTACCCGTGTGCAGCCATTCGCGGGCCGCACGAAGAGCAACTTGCTGCGCCGAGCATTCGGTTTTATTTTGTTCAGCTATTTGGTCGGTTTACGCGCTTTGTTTGCCGGCGGTTTTTGGCGTCGCGTTGACGGCATCTTGGCGATGTCGCCACCGCTGACACTCGGTTTGATCGGTTGGCATACGAAATTGTTTCGGGGTGGAAAATTGGTGTTCAATATCCAAGACGTATTCCCGGATGCCGCGGTTGAGACGGGCGCAATTACCAACAAGCGGATCATTTCTGTCGCTCGGTGGCTCGAGCGAGTTAGTTATCAGCGATCTGATTCAGTCGTATTGCTGTCTGATGACTTGGCGAACAATGTGCAGAGAAAACTCGACCAAAGGTTTCATAAGCGTATAAAAGTGATTCCAAATTTTGTAGACATTCAAGCGATCGAGCCAATGTCTCGGTCAACAAATTATCGGCGCGAACTAGGCATCGATGATTCGGTCGTCGTGATGTATGCAGGCAACGTCGGGTTCTCCCAATCGCTGGATTTGTTGATTGAAGCAGCGCGGGCTTTGCCGAATGTCTATTTCGTCATCAATGGTGAGGGTGCAGCCCGTAGGTCGCTTGAGTCGGCTGCGCAAGGTTTAAGCAACATCAAATTCGGCGAATATCAAGATGTTTCGCGACTCAGCGAAGTGTTGGCAACGGGAGATCTACATGTTGTTCCGTTGCGTCGGGGGCTCGGTTCGGTGAGTGTGCCATCAAAAACTTATTCGATACTCGCCGCTGGGCGACCAATTATTGCCGCGATTGACTTGGATACCGAGGTGCCACGAATTTTGGCGGCGGCGAATGCCGGTGTTTGCGTTGAGCCCGATGATCAACAAGCATTTATTTCCGCACTCTCGGCTTTGATTGGCGACATTGAAACTCTTGAAGAAATGGGAGTGCGCGGCCGAAAATGGGTCGAAGGCCATGCTTCGCCCCAGGCAGTTGCACAACGCTACGAAGTCTTGTACAGGCGATAAGCCTGTAGCATTTCATCTTCGTGGCAACATCATCTTCGGCAAAAAAAATCGCGCGACTCGCAGCGACCAGCAAAAATCGCAAGGGACGCAAGATTCGCATGCAGGGTGGGTCATTGTTTCCGACCGTGATCTTCGTCGTTTGTGTGCTTGGTGTTGGACTAATCGCTTATGCCCGCCAGAGCCAAGAGCGAGTCAGCGCGTTAGACACGGCGACGCAGACGTATTACACGGCATTCGGCATTTATAAGTGCGACACCTTTCTCGACAACTTGCCGGCGACTTCTGAGATTGGTGCCGATATCGCCAGCATCAAGCCTGGTGCATTCATCGAGTCATCGGGTGTCGTTCGTTGGGAGCCACAGGTGTTGTCGGGTGAACGCCGCGCCAAACTTGAAACTATTTTTGAACTCTACGGTTTGACGGTCACCAATGATTCGATTCAGTTCCCTAAGACATTGAACAACGGAGAGAAAATTACCGAAGCCGACACCAAGTGCGGTGACAAAGATGCAAGCGTGCAAGTCGTCGTTTGGGATTCAAAAATTTCCACGCCAAAAATTTCGATTGCCGAGCTCGGCAATGTGCGTCTTACCGGCAATGGCATGGCAATTACTTTGGCTTTTGTCGCCAAAGATGCAGATGTTCCCCAACCAATTACGATTACAGATCTTGATCCACTGATTACTGGTTAGCAACAAAAAATTGGAGTAGATCGACAGATGCACGCAGTCGTGCTAGTTGGTGGGTTCGGCACTCGCTTACGACCGTTGACATTGTCTACGCCAAAGCCATTGCTTCCGATCGGAAACTTGCCACTGCTCGAACGCTTGATGGCGTCACTTGCGCGCGGCGGAGTAACCGACGCGGTGCTTTCGCTGGGTTTCAAACCTGCACCTTTTCTGCGGGCGTTTCCGTCAAACGTTTGCGCGGGCGTCAAATTGACTTACGCGGTCGAAGATCGACCACTAGACACGGCTGGGGCAATTGGCTTTGCCGCGCGACACTCAGGCATTGATGAAAGCGGTGAAACGTTCATTGTTGCCAACGGCGATGTATTGACTGATTTGGATATCGCAAAATTGGTTTCGTTTCATAAATCGACCGGAGCACAAGGCACGATTCACCTCACTCCAGTCGATGACCCATCGCAATTTGGCGTGGTCGAGACAAACTCGCAAGGTCAAGTGTTGCGCTTCGTCGAAAAGCCCGAGCCAGGTCAGTCAATTTCGCGTAATGTAAATGCCGGTACGTATGTGTTTGAAGCTTCGGTTCTCGAAAGAATGCCTGGTGTCGCACCAATGTCAATTGAGCGCGAAACATTTCCTCAAATGGTGAAAGATAATCAGTTGTTCGGTTTCGCCACCCGAGATTATTGGATAGATGCAGGTCGCCCAGACACATACATGCGTGCGAATGTCGAACTTCTACAACGTAAAAGTATTCACGTTGTTACGCCAGTTAGCGCCGAGTCGGTTGTTGCAAGTTCGGCCACGGTTACGCTGAGCACGATTGATCGAGGCTGCATAGTGGGGCAGAACGCACGGATCATTCGCTCAGTTTTGTTAACGGGTGCAAAAATCGACGACAATGCCGTCGTTGTCGACAGTGCTGTGATGGGACATATCGGCTCTTTTGCTGAAGTTAATTCCTGCCTTGTTGGTGCTAACGCTGAAGTGGGATCTGGCGCGGTGTTGCGCGATGCCAAAGTTCCTGATCCAAGTTGAAAGAACTTAATGGCACAAATTAACGGCGTACTTGTATGTGGTGGAGCGGGTTTTATCGGCTCGCACCTGGTGGACCGCTTGCTTAGCGACGGTCACAGCGTCGAAGTGGTTGATGATCTTTCAATTGGATCACTCGCCAATCTCGCTAGTGCGCGGGCCGCGGGTGGCACGATGCGATTTCATCACCTTGATATTTCTTCCCCAGAGTTCTCTGAACTTATTGCCTTGCGACGCCCATCGGTGATCTATCACTTGGCACTTTTGCCATCTGGTGCTGCACGCACCACTGAAATGCTGCGCTCAGCGACGCTTTTGCTAACCGTGCTTGAAGTAGCACGACGCTATGGCGTAAAGAAAGTTGTTCTGGCACCTCCGGCCGGGTTGCTTTATGGCGAAGTTCCTGCCCGACAGTTGCCCGTTAAAGAAGGTCGCAAGTCAGAACCGATGGGCGTGGCTCATGTTATGGCCAACACTTTGGTCGACTTGTTGACGGTCTACCGCGAGAGTTACGACCTTGAGTTCACCGCGTTAGCAATGACGAATGTCTATGGTTCGCGTCAACGGTCGAGTGATGGGGTAGTCGCCGCATTTGTCGATGCGGTGGTCAATCAAAATGAACCAGTGATTTGTGGCAACGGTCGTCAGACCCGAGATTTTTTGTTTATTGACGATGCCATAGATGCGTTGGCCAAGGCGATGAACAAAGGTGGTGGGCTGGTGATCAATGTTGGTACCGGCAAACAAACTGCGATCAAAGATCTTTGGCAAATTGTAGGTCGTGATTCTGCCCTGCAAGAAAGATACGAGTCGGCACGCACTGTTGATCTGCAACGCAATTCGGTGAACACAACCCGTGCACGAATTCAACTTGGCTGGTCGCATTGGACGACTCTTGAAACCGGAATCGATGAACTGCTCGGTCGCAAAAGTTAACCAGGGTTAGTTTTCACGTTTCGCTCAGTTAGAGCAGTTAGCGAAACAAGTCTTCTTGTGGTGGACGCACCAATTCGTCAATTCTCGAGTCACGAAACCACTGTTTGTCGGCACCACGAATGACGGCAACCGGGATGCCGCAAGACTTACCCATTACCAGTTCGGCGGCACTTGCAAGTTCATCGGCTACTGCGACTTCGGTTACCTGCATGATTCGCCCGAGTGAGTCTGGCGTACCGCGCAGGTCGACTACGCCGGCGATGCCGGCAATGCCAATCGCCACGTCGGTGAGACCTTTTCTCCATGGTCGACCAAAAGTGTCGCTGATAACCACACCAACGCTCACTCCGAGTTTTGCTCGCACGATATCGCGAATGCGTCGCGCCGATTTGTCGCTGTCGATTGGCAGCAGCGCCGCATAGCCACGTTCAATATTTGAAAGGTCGATGCCGCTATTAGCGCATACGAAGCCATGCTTGGTCTCGGTGATGATCAAATCTCCGCGGCGTCGCACAATGCGCACCGCTTCTTGTTCGACAAGTTGCTTATGGCTAAGTGGATCAGAAGCGTCGATCGGCACCAAGCGACCTTCGGCTTTGGAGACAATTTTTTGTGTTACGACCAAAATATCGTCGTCGATCAGCGGACCATTTGGCTCAAAGCGACAAGTGTTGGCGATGATTTCGCCAAGTTGGTCTTGCGACGTGATTTCGGGGATTCCTTCGACGCCCCAGATCGTCAGTCGGCTCACTGATTTTCACCTAGCACCGAACCGAGTGCGATTCGGGCGAGTTTTCCAGCAATTTGTGGGCTCGACATGATGGTGTTGGTCACGACGCAACGCATTCCCAATTCTTCAATTGCAGGCTTCAGGTTTGTGTCCACATCATCAATGATAAGAGTTGACGCTATTGATGAGTACATGCGTGCAATGCCAAGAGCCGATGACTCGTGGCCAAGTTCGCTGAGCATTCGATCGGCAGGACCCTTGATCGCGCGTCCACCGACTATCGGTGAAATAGCAACGACCCGGTTCTTGATTTTGGCAAGTGTTGCGTCAAATCCGCCAAGAGCACGTATCGGGCCGACTGAAACGATTGGATTGGACGGCGCGATCACGACTGCGTCGGCGCTTTTTAGTTGGGGCAGTGCATTTGGTTTTGCGTTTTCGATGCCGACGAATTGAATCGACCGCACTGCAACGCCATGTTTGTACTTGACGAAATATTCTTGAAAACTGATCTTTTCTCCGGCTCTTCCAGCGATGCAGTCTTCGGCCAGTTCGACGACGGTCGCCACATCTTGATTTGTCATTGGCACAATTTGTTGTTCAACCGCCCAGGCTTGGGCAATTTCGCCGGTGATTTGTGAGGCGTCGGCACCTTCTTTGCGACGCGCAGTTCGATAAAAGTGGGTTGCGAGATCTTGGTCGCCGAGGTTAAACCAGTCTGAAGCAGCGTCTGAATTTGTTGGCCTGACCTTTGCGTACCGTTTGAGCGACTCCATTGCTCGCCACGACTCGTTGGTCAAACCCCAACCTCGCTGCGCATCGATTGCTTCACCGAGTGTGTAAATTACAGTGTCGATGTCGGGTGAAATATTTAATCCATGCAACACGGTGTCGTCACCGGTGTTGACAATCACGGTTGTTGATCGGGGTTCGTTGACCAACGCCAACCCCCGCAAAAAGCGCGCGGCTCCAACGCCGCCCGCGAGCACGACGACCGAGAGTGAACTCTTGTTTGCAACCACGACTACTGAGCGTACGGCTGCGTAGCCACTAGATTGATACTCCGTTATGTCTAGAGCACTGATCACAGGTATCACGGGTCAAGATGGCCGCCATCTTGCCGAGTTCTTGAATTCGAAGGGCTATGAAGTTTTCGGGCTCGTAAAGGGACAAAACAACCCGAAGGCCGAGTCAATTCGTGACGAGTTCCCATTCGTTCAATTGGTGCCGGGCGACCTCGCCGACTTTTCGAGTCTTGTCAGCGCGCTTGAAACGTCGCAACCAGACGAGGTCTACAACCTCGGTGCAATTTCATTCGTCGCAATGTCGTTTAATCAGGCTGAACTGACCGGCAACATTACGGGGCTTGGCGTGTTGAGAATGCTCGAGGCAATCCGCTTGATCGGTGGCACACGAAAGAATCCGATTCGTTTTTATCAAGCGTCATCATCCGAGATGTTCGGCAAAGTCCGCGAGACTCCGCAGACTGAGATGACACCATTTCATCCGCGTTCGCCATATGGAGTGGCAAAAGTGTTTGCCCATGACATCACCGTCAATTATCGCGAGAGTTACGGAATGTTCGCTTGCTCAGGCATTTTGTTCAATCACGAGGGCCCGCGTCGCGGTCTTGAATTCGTCACGAGAAAAGTCACGAATTCGGTTGCTCGCATCAAACTAGGTCTGCAAAGCGAATTGGTTCTCGGCAATCTTGAAGCAAAACGTGATTGGGGTTATGCGGGCGACTATGTGGAAGCAATGTGGATGATGTTGCAACAGCCGACCCCAGATGACTTTGTGGTTGCAACTGGCAAGAGCCATTCAATTGAGCAACTGCTTGAGGTTGCTTTTAAATCGGCAGGACTAAAAGACTGGCGCGAATATGTTCGTCAAGATAAAAGATTTTTCCGTCCCGCCGAAGTTGATTTGTTGATCGGCGATCCCGCCAAGGCGAATACAAAACTTGGTTGGCAACCAAAAGTTGGTTTCAATGAACTCATTGAGATGATGGTGCGACACGATATTGACTACGAGTCAAAGCGCGCAAGATAGCCCGCAAACTCAGCACTAACGCGACCAGCGCCACCGTCGAACTCACCACTAGCGCAACCTCGACACGTAGAAAAAGATCGTCGCTTACGGTCAAGGCACAAACGACATAGCTGGCAAACGCCAAAATCCAACCGAGTGCCACATGTCTGTGACCGTTCAAGGCGATGACCGCCTGGGCAATCGCCAGGGCCATCATATAAATGCCGCTTGCCAGGGCCAACAGTGTGAGCGTTCGACGATCGATCCCGCCGCCGTAAACCAGATTCAGAAAAAATGGCCCGAATAAAAACGCTCCGACAGTTCCAATCATTCCAACACTGATCACGAGAATGACCAATCTCCGAAATCCAATTTTGAATTCAGCTATGTCCCCGCGTGCGGCCAGGCGAGCGAGGCGTGGCAGAAGTGCCGCCTGCACCGCTTGAAACAAAAATAACGGCACTCTGGTTAGCAACACAGCATTGCCGAATTGTGTCACTTGAATCGCATCAGATTCGTCACCGAGTAGGTCGACTGTTATCGGGCCGGCATTCACGAGTGCTGCAGCAAAAATTGAGCCACCAAGCAACCACCCAAGATTTTCGGTTATCTCAGACCAGGCTGCGGGTGGTCCATCTGGCGTGCGTAGATGTCCGGCAAAATAAATTATCAGCACACCGATAATCGGTGTGCTGATAATCACGAGCGAATAAGTCGTGAGTTGTGTTATGCCCATGACCAAAAGAATCGTGCAGATGATTACACGTATTGCCCCGTCAGATCCGACGATAAAGCCGTAGTCCGTGAACTTTCCAAGACCCGACGAAAGGCCTTTCGTGAAATAAAGTGACCCGTAGGTGAAAATAGCGATCGCCAAACTTGCGGTGATTATTGCGTTGCCTCCAAATAGGTTTTCGGTGATGAACGGTGAGAGCAACAAAATCAACACGATCAAAAACACGGCGATTGCACCTGATAAGAGTGCGACTTTTCTCACGACCGGTGCGGTGCCCTGACCCAGCGCACGACGGTGGGCGACAGCGCGGCTCAGTTCTTGTTCTACGGGCAAAAAGAAGCCTGGTGCGACTGCAAACATTACGAACCACAACGAGACAAGCGGCGCAAATTTTTCTTGTCCTAGTGCTTGTTGACCAACTTTGAAAAATACATAAATTGTCAAACCTGCGACGAGCAGTCCGATCGCGATAGGCACAGTGCCCTCAGGAATCGTGCTGCGCTTTTGGTCAGTCGACAACTGTGAATTGGGTGATTGTTGTGACACTGAGGTCAAGGTTAGTAGTAAGTCGCAAATTAGTAGTCTTATGGCATCGTGAGTAATGAGCCAGTAGACGAATCTCAAAGCCAATCTGTGTCGGCGCCGCCGGTAGTCACGGCAATGGTCGTGCATCAACCAGGTTCTTGGTTTGAAGATGTGCTGGCAGGGCTCGTGAGTCAGGATTATCCGAATATCAGCAATGTTTTTTTCTTAACAACACCGGTCACTAAGTCGGGTGCCGATACTTCTGATGCAAGTTTGCTGTCAAAGCAGATCACCGATGCGTTGCCCAATGCGGTAGTTCGAATCGTTGAAGGCAATCCTGGTTTTGGTCGGCTGATCAACGAGTTGCAGCGGATAGTGGAAGGACAAGGTTCCCTGTTTTGTGTGATGCACGACGATGTCGCGTTGTCGCCCTCAACCATTCGGCTACTTGTCGAGGAGTTGTTTATTTCAAATGCCGCCGTAATCGGTCCAAAGCTGATGCAATGGGATTCTCCTGCAATTTTGCAGTCTGTGGGTTTCGGCATTGATCGATGTGGAGAAGTAGATCCGTTCATCGAACAAAACGAGCGTGACCAAGAACAGTACGACTCGGTTCGGGATGTTTTCTACGTCAGTTCAGCATGCATGCTCGTGCGGTCTGATCTGTTTGTCGAACTTGGTGGTTTTAGCCAAGATATTTCGTTCTTTGGAGAAGACCTGGAATTTTGTTGGCGCTCCCACTTGAGCGGCGCACGCGTCCTTATTGCGCCCATGGCTGTCGCTCGCCATCGCCAAAATTTTGAGGGTCGTTCACCGAATATTGTTTCACGAAGCGCGATCGCCCAGCATCGTGCCCGAACAGTGGCGACCCTGACGAGCCGTATGCGACTGCCATTTGTTTGGCTGCAAATGTTGCTCACATCAACGATAGAAACCGTGGTCGGGGTGTTCGCCGGGTCGTTTCGTGGGTCACTCGCCAGTTTGCGGGCAACCCTTGGTCTGATAATCGACGGGGCATACATCTGGCGGCGAAGACAAGCCGTGCGACCATTGCGACGAGTAGCACCAAGTGAAATCGCCAAACTACAAGTGAGGGGCTCGGCGCGCTTGACCAGATTTTTTCGTCATCGTACCGCAATGGCATTCCAAGAAATCGCTTCGTCAATTGACGCAAAAAAACGCTGGAAACAAAGTTCGACAAGAACTGCAGGCATGGTTTTGTCGGTTTTTGTCGTGCTGGTTATCTTGGGGAGCCGAAAAATCATCGCCGATTCAACCCAGGTTGTTGGCGAAATGCTGCCGTTTGACTCCGGCTCAGCAACACCTGGTTCTTTGTTCTCCAGCTTCTTGTCGGGTTGGTGGTCGAGTGGCTTTGGTGAAGCCTCTGCGAATCCGACCGCGGTGGGGTTGGTGGCTCTCGGCTCGATCGTGACTTTCGGAAGCTTTGCGTTTTTGCAAACCTTGATGATTGTTGGCGCAATTTTCATGGGGCTAATCGGTATGTGGCGTCTTTGTGGTGCGTTTGCCAGTACACGCGTGCGTCTCGTTGGTGCGGTTATTTACTCTGCATTGCCGTTGTCGTTTGATGCGATCGGCCGTGGAAGATTCTCGGCGCTGCTTTGTATCGCGACAATGCCATGGCTCTTTGATCTGTTGAATCGATATCAGGATGCGATAACAGCGGGTCTTGCGCGCCGAACCCAACTCGTGTCTGGTGCGATTTTGATTCTCGGGCTCGTCTTTGCGTTTACTTCAAGTATCGTCGTCGTTTCGCTGATCGCGGTCGCGTTGTGGTGCTTCGGTTCAATTTTGGGTGGCGCGTCACTCAAAAGTTTTTTGACGACTGCCACGGTTGGTCTGGTGATCATTTTGGGTGCGGCTTTCATAAACTTGCCGTGGTCATTGCATTTCGTTTCTGCAGACTGGTGGTTGTTGCTTGCAGGCGATCATGGCGTAACGAATCGCAGAATTGGGCTTGCTTCACTCGCACGTCTGGACATGGGCAATATGAGTGGTGGATATTTGGTTGTTGCCGCTTATTTTTGCGTCGTTTGCGCTTTGATCGTGGCCAACTCTTGGCGCAGACTTTGGGCGATTCGCTCCGCGGTGATGGTGACGTTTTCGATGCTGATTATCCTGCTTGACGATCGTGGACTGTTGCCGTTTGAGGTTCCAGAGCCATCTGTGATGCTGGCAATTGTCGCCTGTGGTCTGGCGCTTTCCGTCGCAACTTGTTTGAGCATGTTCGCCGAAGCGAATGTTCATCGCGACTCTGACTGGCGAAGATCTTTGGGTTTGCTGGTGCCAGTTTCAATTGTTTTGAGCATCGCGCCAGTTCTATTGAGCGTCACTGACGGTCGGTGGAATCAACCCGAGACATCGGTTGCACAACTTTTGGTTCAACTACCCGACAATCCGGTTGAGGGAAACTATCGCACTCTGTTTATAGGTGATCGCGACCTTCTGCCTGTTTCGACCAATTATGTGACCGACGAGATCTCCTATGGTGTAGCCGACGATGGGTCATTAAATTTCACATCAATTTGGGCGCCCCAAGAGACATCAATGAACGTGTCTGCGCAACGCGCGCTCAATTTGCTGGTCACCAACGACACGATTCGCGTTGGTCGTCTGGTTTCGCCGCTGGCAATTCGTTACTTGGTCGTGCCGTTGGGTCAAAACCCATCGGCCGTCGCAAAAGAGTTGGTCGAGTCGCTTTCAAATCAATTAGACCTGCGTCGAACATACTTTGCCCGTGACCTTGTAATTTTTGAAAATATCTCTTGGTTGCCGATCATCGGCGTCTTGGATCAAGAGACTTCAGTCGCCAGTGAGCAGGCGAGTGACGTGTCGCTGATTAGTCAAGATCTTAAATCGATCAGCGCATTGCTTGTCGATGAAAACTCCGCAGCAGAAAAGAGAGTCAAGACTCGTTTCTCGGGCGGCACGGTGCATGTCGCCGTTCCGTTTGATTCGCGTTGGCATCTGACGGTGGATGGTGCCCAAATCTCACCTCGTGTCGCGTTTGGCGCGTCAACGGCCTTTGACGCGCCGATTGCCGGTGTGGTGCAAGTCAGCTACGAAACATCTGTTTTGAGATACATCTATTTGGCTCTTCAAGCCACAGGTTGGCTCGTTCTCTTGGTTTTGGCTGCAAATTTTTCGCGATTCAGAGGTCGAATTCAAAAGATAGATGAGCAACGGATAACCATGATTAATGGCGCATCGAGAAATGCGAAAAAATAGCTTGGGCTCGCCGATGAAAAGATTCGACCGCCGATTTTTCTTGGCGATTTCTTTATTGACGGCGGTTTTGATCGCGACTATTTTCGTGAATCAAATTGAACAAGACGACTCGACCGGTGATTTTGGACAAGTCAAAGATGACTCGCTGCTTGCATCCTCGATGCCCGAGATCGTTGGTGGCAGCCGCTCATCCTCGTCATGGTTTTGCCCTGGTGTTCCCGGTTTGGACAAATCGGTTTCTGGCGAAATTGTTGTTGCTAACTCGGCCGAAGTTCCGATCACAGGCAAGATCACTTTTTTGTCGAGTGATGGGCCCGCAGTCTCGGCGACTCTCGTCATTCAACCCTTTTCACAAAACATTTTTGATGCCAAAGGTGGTCGACGAAGCAAATTTGTCAGTGCAATTGTCGAACTTGATAGCGGATTTGCCGCGGTCGAACAAAGAATTATCCACCCTGCTGGCGACTCGGTTGCCCTTTGTGCCAACAAGCCGTCTGATAGTTGGTTTTTCGCAGATGGCTTTACTGGTGCGGAGAGTTTGTTCAACATTTTGCTGACGAATCCATTTCCTGATGCGACTGTCGTAGATGTCAGTTTTGTTACGGCCGAAGGCAAACGCGAACCTGCAGAGTTAAAAGGTCTGATCATCGAACCAGAAAGCGTCTTTTCGCTTGCGATGGACGAGCAAGGTGCGCGTAACGAAACTGTTTTGGCGGTGATAGTTCGGGCGACCACCGGACGTCTGGTCGCTGGCAAGCTTCAACATTTTCTCGGTCGCGGTCGACTTGGCTACACAAGTGCTTTAGGAGCACCATCGGCGAGTCGGCAGTGGTGGTTTGCTGGCGGGCAAAAGAATCTGGATGTAGATGAACAACTCGTCGTGCTCAACCCAACAGACCAAGACAAGTCGGTGAGTGTCGCATTTTTGACGGGTGTCGGCGAAGAAATTTTTCGAGAGCCTCTTGTTCTGACGATTCCAGCTGGTCGAGTCATCACGCTTGCCACGTCAACCCTGCCCGCGATTACCGACGGGCGATACGGGATTTTTGTTTCAAGCATCACCGATGATTTTGTGACGGGTACCCAAGACGATTCGCTCGAGTACATCGTCGCAGAACAGGTATTGTCTCGCAAGGTTGAAAAGAAAACTGGAACGACAGTCACCCTCGGGGCTCCTTTTGGTGCTCCATCGAAGACATGGACCATCCCCAGTGGGGTTCCGCCTGTGGGTGGCTCGCTGGTAGTTGCAAATACAACTTCGCTGAACGCAAAACTTCGCTTTTCAACAATCGGCCCGGCGGGTTTGGTCGCGATCGAGGGGCTTGAGCAAATTGAACTGGGTGCTGCTGGAGTGGTCGAGGTCAAAATTCCGGCGACTGCAACCGGGTTACAACTTGTACTCGAGTCTGATGCTGAAGTAGTGGTGCAACGAGAAATAACACGTGGCCAGGAGTTAGTCGGCGTTTCAAGCGTGCTTGGTTTGCCGTATCGATCGACTGGCATCAGTGGGCAAGGCAACAAATAATGAAGTCAGCCTTTGCTGCGATTGTCCTGCTATTGGCCGCGGGGTTGGGCTACACGTTGCGCAAGCGCAAGCCCGATGCGCCAGCGCAGATTCGCGGTGCCGTGCCGCATCAACTCAGCCGAGGAGATTTCGATGACCCGCAGAAAAATTGGCTCGTTGCAGTCTTCACTTCGTCGACCTGTGATGCGTGTCGTGATGTCGCGACCAAAGCTTCAGTTCTTGAAAGTGGGGAAGTCTCGGTGCAGATCATTGACTTCACCAAGATGCGCGATTTGCACAGGCGATATCAAATAGATTCGGTGCCGACGATGGTGATCGCCGACAAGGACGGTGTCGTCAGGTTTGCAACAGTCGGCCCAATTACGGCAACCGATCTTTGGGCAGCACTAGCGAAGTGTCGCGACCCGAAAATCTTGAGTGATGTGCCGTCGTGTAGCGATGCGAAGCACGATCACCGAACAAATTAGTTGTCGGTCGACTCGCTGGTTTTTCGGGGTGTGCCAGGCGAGGGCTCGACAATTTGAGGTCGGCCCAGACCTTCTTGAACCAAGCGAGCGACGGTTGCACCGTCGATAGTCTCTTGTTCGAGAAGTGCTTGGGCCACCAGGTCAAGACCGGCACGATTTTTTTCGAGCAACAACTTGGCGCGAGATTCTTGATCGCGCAAAATCAAACCAATTTCTGAGTCGATCATTCGCGCGGTTTCATCCGAATATTCGCGTCCGCTCGTCATCAGGTCTTCACCGAGGAACACTTGCTGTTGCGAGCTCCACGCCATTGGACCGACTGCGTCGCTCATGCCCCATTCGCGGACCATGCGACGTGCGATTGAGGTTGCTTGTTCGAGATCGTTGGCCGCACCACTATTTAGATGGCCGAAAACGATCATCTCTGCGACTCTGCCACCCATGGCTTTGCAAATCATGTCCTTGAAATAATCGCGCGAATAGGTGTGGCGTTCTTCTGGAAGTGTCCAAGTCACGCCGAGTGCCATGCCGCGGGGCAAGATCGTCACTTTATGTAACGGATCACTGTGGGGAAGTACCGTCGCCAAAACCGCGTGTCCACCCTCGTGGTATGCGGTTGCACGCTTTTCTTCGGCGTTAAGAATCAGGCTTTCACGACGCGCGCCCATGATTACCCGATCGCGGGCGTTTTCAAAGTCGATGTGTTCGATGACTTTGGAGCCTCGACGAACGGCAAGCAATGCTGCTTCATTGACCAGGTTTGCAAGATCGGCACCACTCATGCCGGGCGTCGCCTTGGCCATCGTGTCGAGCACGATATCCGTGCCCATTCGCTTGCCTTTTGAATGCACGGTGAGAATTGCGAGACGCTCTTCGCATTCTGGCAACGGCATTATCACCTGACGGTCAAAGCGACCTGGTCGCAACAACGCCGCATCCAAAATGTCTGGGCGGTTCGTCGCCGCCATCACGATGACGCCCTCGGTGGTCTCAAAGCCATCCATTTCGGCGAGCAACTGATTGAGTGTTTGTTCACGCTCGTCGTGGCCACCACCAAGGCCGGCGCCGCGCTTGCGACCGATTGAATCTATTTCGTCGACGAAGATGATCGCACGGCCCATTTTTCGTGCCTGTTGAAACAGATCACGAACTCGGCTCGCGCCGACACCGACGACCATTTCCATGAAGTCAGAACCGGTGACCGACAAGAAATCCACACCAGCTTCGCCCGCAACTGCGCGTGCGAAAAGAGTCTTTCCGGTGCCCGGAGGGCCGACCAACAGCACACCTTTGGGAACGCGTGCGCCGATCTCCTTGAAGCTTTCTGGCATCTTCAAGAAATCGACGACTTCTCTGATTTCTTGTTTAACGCCCTCGTAGCCGGCAACATCAGCGAAAGTGGTTGCAGGTTTATCGGCGTTGTAATTTTTGGCGCGGCTACGGCCAATTGACATGATGCTTCCGGCTTGACCCATTGCACGCTTTTGCATCCAGAAGAAAAAGCCCATGATCAAAATAAAGGGCAACAACAGCGGAATCAGGTTGGTGAAGAAGTTGCCTTGTGGCGTCGAGTAGTCGTAGTCGACACCCTTTTCTTTGAGCAAGGTTTCGTCCGCATCAGAAAGCGCAACGGCACCTGTGGTTGCGAATTCGCTGCCATCTCTGAGCGTGCCACTGATTTGGTTGGACAGGTTGTTGATTTCTACCTGCTGAATTTCACCTTTTTTGACGAGATCCAAGAATTCGGTGTAGGTAAGTTTTGTAGCAGTGGAAGTTGGCCAAATTCTCGGGCCGGCAATCAACAAAACTACGACGGCGATAATTGCCCAAGTTGCCCAACGAGGCATGGATGGTTTTTCGTCGGTATTTTTGACGTTTGAGTTGGCGGTGGTCTTTTTGCGTGATTTTTTGCCCAGAAAGCCCGACGGTTTTTTGCGTGCGGCCGGTTTTCGCTTTGACGACGATGGCTTTGCTGGTGGTGGTGGGGGTGGCAGTTTGGTCACGTTGTCAATGATACGACCCGTTACCCAAATCGTGCAGCGGCGGATACTTGATAATTGCTTGATTTGAAATCCACTGTGGCATACGGCTCATCAATTATTGTGAAAGACATGGTTCGTCGATGCTCACGTTGTACTTGTAACGAACTTGCCTCGATTACTTTGACTTACCAATACAGCCGCGCACTTGTGTGGATAGACGACCTGACCATCGAGCGAGATCCGCACGCATACGACTTGTGTGATCGCCACGGCGTAAGAATTACGGCTCCGTCCGGTTGGAGGCTTGAAGATCGTCGCAACCGATTCAGAATTGTGATACCAAACCGCCTCGCCGGATGAACCAGTCGCCCTGGGCTCCGCCCGCCGGGCAAGAGCCTCAAAGGTACAAGAATTTTTCACTGAGAATTGTCATTTTGACGTGGGCCATCAGTTATGCGATTGCACTCCTGGTCAGTTCGGCAGTCTTGGTATCGACCGGCAATGTCGATCTGGTCGCAGGCAAAGAGCCGAAATGGTTTCTTGGCGTTTCTGCACTCGCACTGTGGGTTCCATTCGTAGTTGGTTTATTTATTGTTTCAAAAAAATTCGGTAGCCATAACTTTGCGCGGGATTATTTTTTAAGTTTTCGAATCGTCGATGTTTGGGGTATTCCGATTGGTGTTTTCAGTCAACTCGTGCTCGTAGGTCTAGTCACGTGGCCGTTTCGGCTGGCTTTTCCAAATAAGTTTGCATCAGATGCAGTAGCAAAGCGTGCGCAAGACCTTTTTGACAACGCCACGGGTCCATGGTTGGTCGTTTTGATTGTGGTCGTTGTGTTCGGTGCACCACTTGTCGAAGAGTTGGTTTATCGTGGATTTATTCAGCCTGGTTTGAACAATCGTTTCAATGACTCAGTTGCTTTAATTTTGACTGCGGTCTGGTTCGCCGGGGTGCATCTGCAAGTCGTCGAGTTGCCGGGACTGCTTGCGTTCGCTCTGGTCCTGGGGTATTGCTTTCATCGCACGAAAAGACTCGGCATGTCAGTAGTTGCACATATCGCGTTTAACGCCACGGGTATTTTGCTGGTCGCTCTTTTGTAATTTGGTTCAAATTTGTGAAGGGTAGAGTTTGATCGCAGTGAAACAACTCAGTTCTAAGCGTTGGTCTGCTCAGCAAATTACGTCGGCAGCCATAGTCGCTGGTTCGACATTGATGTTGCTGATGACGCTGCATCCTGAGTTGATTTTGCGCAACAACACCCCAACAGGTGGTGACATGGGCGCACATGTTTACGGTCCTGCGTATTTGCGAGATTTCTTGTTGCCGCATTTTCGCTTGACTGGTTGGAGCAACGATTGGTACTCGGGATTTCCGATGTATCGGTTCTATATGGTCGTGCCGGCGATAGCAGTTTTGCTCATCGATCTGGTCCTGCCCTACGGCATTGCGTTGAAGATCGTTGCGGTGCTCGGCATATTGGCTTTGCCAGTTTGTACCTGGCTGTTTGGCAAGTTCGCAAAGTTTGTGTTTCCGATTCCAGAATTGTTGACCCTCGCATCGGTTGTTTTTTTGTATGACGAGAGTTTCACGATTTACGGTGGCAACATCGCATCGACCATGGCGGGTGAGTTTTCGTTTTCGATCTCGTTGTCTTTGGCGGTTTTGGGTTTTGGTCTTTTGATTCGAGCATTCGAAGAACATCGTGGCAAAATGCTCACAGCGCTAGTTGTCGCATTGAGTGCGCTGAGCCACGGCATCGTGCTGTTGTTTGTTTTTGGTGGAGTGGTTTTGCTGGCGTTCGTTTGGTACAACCGTCGAAGCACAATTACCGCTGCGACGATTTCGATAACGGCGGTTTTACTCTCTGCATTTTGGGTCTTACCATTCTTGATCGGTCATGCCTATATGACCGACATGAAGTACGAGCCACGACCGAGTGGGGCGAGCGACTCTTTTTGGAGCATGTACTTTCCATTGACAACTTTTTGGGACGTGGTGATAACTGGCTTTGCGATCCTCGCATTCGTCAATTTCGTCAAGACGCGAAATCGAACGGGCATTTGGATGGGGGTCTACTGCATCGTGCTCGTGTTGGGCGTTTATTTCGGGCGCGAGAGTTTGCCCATAATCGGCCTGTTATGGAATCCGCGCTTGTTGCCGTTTTTCTATCTGTTGCGCTATTTCTTGATGATCGTGGGCATCTACGAGTCGGCCGTTCGGCTTTTTGGTTTCTATCAACTGCAACGCGTCGGTCGTCAAGCCTTGTCGGAGCAATCTGTCGACGGGCTAAAACCAGTCACTTTGATCAGTGCGAACCCAAAGTTCAACTTGTCGTGGATCACCGTGATGACGGTTCTCGTCGTGAGCATAATTGGTTTTCGATTTCAAGAAATACCATTTGGCAAGCTGACCACCAATGCCGCCGGCGAAACCATTTACCGATGGGGCGTCATCTCGACTAAGGCCACGAATGACGGCTTTGTAGACGGATGGGCACGGTGGAACTTCACTGGATACGAAGGCAAGAGTGCCTACGCCGAGTATCGCGGGTTAGTAGAAACGATGAAAGAGATCGGCAAAGATCCGAACTTGGGTTGTGGTCGCGCTCTGTGGGAGAACAACGGTGAACTAAATAAATATGGCACGACGATGTCGTTGATGCTCTTGCCGCACTGGACAAAAGGTTGCATCGGCTCAATGGAGGGACTGAACTTTGAGGCAGCGGGCACCACTCCGTATCACTTCATTACCGCTGCCGCAATGTCGAAACAGAGCAGCAATCCGGTGCGCGAGTTGCGTTATGACGACAACAACGCCGGCCTTGGCGTGCGATATCTGCAGGAACTTGGTGTGCGGTACTACATGGCTTTCACCGCCGAGGCGATCAATCAAGCCAATATGCAAGCAGCGCTGTTAAAAATTGCCGAGAGCGGCCCGTGGGTGATTTACAAAGTTGAAAATAGCGATTTGGTGGTGTCGATGTCGGTGCAGCCAGTGATTGTCGAAAGCAATGTCGGCGATCCGAAAGAGCGCTGGTTGGAAATTGGCACGAGTTGGTTTCAGCACCCCGAAGACTGGGCGGCAATTCCAGTTGATAATGGCCCGGACGAGTGGCAGAAAGTAGAGGCCGTCGTTGACCTGAATCGTCGACAGGGTGAACCAAATGATCCTTCACGTCGGGTCGACATCGTCAAGCCATCAGAAACAATAAATTTGGTTGCATTGCCGCCCGTACAAATCAGCAACACGGTGCTCGAAGACGAGGCGATTAGTTTCAAAGTGGACAAAGTTGGCGTGCCAGTGCTCGTGAGGATGAGTTATTTTCCAAATTGGAAAGCACACGGTGCACAAGGCCCTTTTCGTGTCGCCCCGAACTTGATGGTTGTGATTCCAACAGAAAATGAAGTGCGTCTGCACTATGGATATACCACGGTAGATTTTTTTTCATATTTTTTGACGCTTGTTGGCGTGGGCATGATGGTCGTGCGATGGCGAGGT
>SYNW01000070.1 GCA_005805045.1 Actinomycetota bacterium | reverse complement strand
TCTGAAGAATACACCGATTGGTCTAAGTTCAAGTTTGCGTCTGTGTGGCGCGGGTCATCAACAGCCGACGTGGTCAAGGCTGAAAAATCTCAAAATGCCGGTACTGGTTGTAGCGGGCGCGAATGACGCAAAGTATGTCGAGATCGCCAATCGCATCACAACCACAATCGGCGAAAACGCGACGTTGGAAATAATTCAAAACTCGGGACACACGCCGCACCTCGAGCAACCCGAACATTTTGCCGATGTTTTACAAAAATTCGTGTCATCCACCGGCAATCAAGAGTCCGAAACTTAACATCACAGCAACGGCAATTTGAGTTCGACCTGTCATCGCCAAAACGGTGACCAGATCTGCACCAATCGCGCCGTTTCGAACTTTGCGAATCGGCAAAATTGCCGTGGCAAGGCCCAGCAACCCAAGCAAGACAGAAACATGACCAAGCGACAACACGATTATCGCCAGTGCGGCCACGACGAATAGCGAAACAAAAAAATTTCGAGCATGTCGGTCACCAAGACGCACCGCCAAGGTGCGTTTGCTTGAAATTGTGTCACCGGCAATGTCGCGCAAGTTGTTAACGGCCAGAAGTGCGCACGCCAGACTGCCGACGACCACGGAAGACAAAAAACTGACGAGGGTAATTTTTTGGATAACGACAAAAGTCGTGCCGACGGTGGCAACTACCCCGAAGAACACGAACACGAACACTTCACCGAGCCCGATGTAGCCGTACGGGTTTTTACCGCCCGTATAAAACCAACCCGCCGCCAGGCACATCACACCGATGATCAATAGCCACAATGTCGTCGTCACCGCAAGAATCAGCCCGAAGATTGCCGCCACACCAAAAGCGATGACTGCCGCTCGTTTGACCGATGCTGCGGATTTTGAGCCCGAGCCCACCAACCGTAATGGCCCGACACGCTGTTGATCCGTGCCCCGTATTCCGTCTGAATAATCATTGGCATAATTCACCGCGACTTGCAGCGCCAAACTAACCACGAGGGCCAACAGACTATTGATCCATTCGCGATCAATAGCTTTTTCGAGCGAAACGCTCGCCGTACCGACAAGCACCGGTGCGATTGCTGCGGGCAGTGTCTTTGGTCGCGCACCCTTGATCCACAAAGTAAGTGACTCTTGCACGGATCTAACTTAACAACAAAACATCTACGCTGAACTGATGAATTCGCTCGTTGCACTTGACATGCCCGCGAGCCAAAAATTTGTTGGTGCCCTTAGGTCGATTTGGGATTCTGGCGATGCAGCACTGCCAATTGATCAACGCTTGCCCCAGCATGCGCGGCGAAAGTTAGTCGAACAATTCGGCGCGTCAGCGGTAATTGAAGGCGACAACTTAAGAACTGAGCTTTCTGGCGGCAAACCGGTCGAACAAGGTGACGCACTGGTCGTTGCAACTTCTGGTTCCACTGCTGAACCCAAAGGAGTCGTGCACACTCATGGCTCAATTTGGGCCGCAGTTTTGGCATCTGGTGGACGACTGAAATGCTCAAGCCACGACCATTGGCTGGCATGTCTCCCACTTGCCCATGTGGGTGGACTCTCGGTCGTGCTTCGAGCACTTCACTTTGGATCGATCCTGACCGTAAGCAATCGGGCGGATCAAAAAACTTTTTTAGATGCGGTCGACAGGGGCGCGACGATGACATCGCTGGTGCCAACTGTCCTGCAGTCCGTTGACATATCCAAGTTCAGAACTGTGTTGATTGGCGGGGCGCAAGCACCCGACGAATTGCCGAGTAACGCCATTTCGACCTATGGATTGACCGAAACCATGGGTGGTGTCGTCTATGACGGCGTGCCACTTGAGGGCGTCGAGGTTCAAGTCGCCGACGACTCGGAAATTCTGATCAGAAGTGAAACTCTTTTGCGTTGCTATCGAGATGGCACCTGCCCTACGACAAAAGACGGATGGTTGCCGACGGGTGATCTTGGCGAGATGACCGATGGACGGTTGTCGGTGCACGGGCGACGCGACGAATTGATCAACACAGGTGGCTACAAAGTTTGGCCAAAAACTGTAGAGACTTCGATCACCAATATTGATGGTGTCGCCGACTGCGTCGTGCGGGGTTTGGCCGACGAAAAATGGGGTTCTGTGGTCAGCGCATGGATTGTGCTGGCAGACCCAAAAGTTCGTCTTAATCTTGATGATGTGCGCAGACATGTAAGACAATCTCTGCCCGACTATTGCGCACCGAACAAAATGTTTATCGTCAACCAAATTCCCCGTTCGACAATGGGCAAGGTGCAAGTCTCAGAGTTGCTTAAGTTGAAAACTGTCTGATCAAATGAGCGGAAAACAATCTCATCGATTGCCCAGATCTTATTGGCGGCTTTTCTCGTCGTCCACGATTTCAAACCTTGGTGACGGCATGGTCGTCGCCGCCGGCCCCCTTCTTGCGCTTTCGCTTACTGATGACACTCGCCTGATTGCCACCGTGAGTTTCGCAGCACTGCTGCCGTGGCTTGTGCTGTCGTTGCCTGCCGGCGTCTTTTTGGATCGCCATGATCGACACAAGATCATGTATCGCGCAAATGTCGTGCGCGGGGTTGTTTATGGCATCATCGCAATCGGTGCCGCTAGGGATTGGTTGAACATTTATTTATTGATCGCCGCGATGACTATTGCCGGTATTTGTGAATTGTTCTTCGATATGAGCTCACAGGCGATTCTTCCGGCGATTGTCGACGAAGATTCGTTAGAGATTGCCAACAGCAGGCTCTATATCGCCGAGATCGTCAGCAACGGTTTTATTGGTCTGCCCTTTGGCGCATGGATTTTTGTCATCGCCATTGGCGCGCCATTTGGTATCAATGCTGTTGCGCTCATTATCGCTGCGTTGTTGGTTCGCTCAATTCGCATCAAGAACAAGCCGCAGGCCGCTGCTTCATCGAACTCTTTCTTGACCGACCTAAAGCAGGGTCTGAATTGGCTTTGGAGCCATGACCTGCTGCGCACCCTTGCGATCATGCTCGGAGTGGCAAACATGTGCGGAATGTTCGCCCAAGCAGTGTTCGTGAAATTCGCTCGAGACGAACTCGGGTTAGGTGCAAGGGGCTTTGGTCTTTTGCTTGCCGCGATTTCGATTGGTTCGATTTTGGGTGGGTTGATCGGTGAAGTCGTCAGCAAGAAACTTGGTGCGACCACTGCAATAATTCTCGCCTATGTAATTTTTGGTTTGTCAGATGTGATCCCTGGACTGTTCCCACAAATTTGGGCTGTTGCAGTAAGCGGCATAGTCATGGCCATCGCCGGTACGACCTGGAACGTAATCACTGTGAGCATGCGCCAACGGTTGATACCAGCAGATTTGTTTGGTCGTGTGAACAGCGTTTATAGATTTATCGGCACCGGCAGCACCGCAATTGGTGCACTAATCGGCGGTCAAATCGCATTTACATTCGGCTTGCGCGCGACTTATCTTGCTGCAGGCTTAGTGCTACTAATTGCACTAATCACATTGAGTCCAGTCTTTTTGCGTGCGGCAAAAACCTACATCGCACCTGAGCGAACTCCGGCGCCGCCGTCAATCACGTAAGTCTCACCGGTTATCCACGAAGCCAAATCAGAACACAAAAAAAGCGCCAGATTGGCGATGTCTTGGGGTTCACCGAGACGTTTGGTCGGCAACGCGGCCGCTAGTTTGTCACCGAAATTTTCAATCAGTACTGAAGCAAATAATGTCTTGACCAGCCCCGGTGCGATGCCGACCACTCTCGTTTTGCCCAGTTCGCATGCCAGTTGACTCGTCAGATGAATGACCGCGGCCTTGGTCAAGTTATACACGCCGAGCCCATTCTCGGCCCTGAGTCCACCAACCGATGCAATGTTCAAAATCACCCCAGGATTATTTTGCATTGACGCGTTCCAAACTGCCTGACTCCAAAACAGCGGGCCCTTTAAGTTGACCTGAAATGTTTTATCGAAGCGCGCCGAATCAACACCCAGCGTTTCGCCATAGTACGGATTAGTTGCCGCATTGTTGACCAGAATGTCGATCTTGCCAAAGCGTTTCATCGTTGCATCAACGCATGACTGTGCTTGCTCAATGTCGCCAGCATTGGCCGCAAAAACATCGGTCTCGCCATCCATTTCTCTGGCGGCTGCATGCAAGGCATCAATTTTGCGTGAGGTGAGCATTACTTGAGCGCCTGCATCCACAAAAGATTGGGCGATTGCTTTGCCGATACCTCGTGACGCACCAGTGACGATAGCCGTCTTACCACGCAGCGAAATTTCCATGCCCTGAGACTAACTGGAAACTATTTGACTGCTGAAATGCGAACGACTTGAATTCTTCGACCGTCAATATCTTCAACACGAAACTTCAGGCGATCTTGGATAACAGTCTCGCCGACTTCGGGTACATGACCTAGTTCGCCAAAC
>SYNW01000069.1 GCA_005805045.1 Actinomycetota bacterium | reverse complement strand
GCCTCTGGTCAACAAACCGATGCAAACGAGTCAGACATCGTGGATGCCGAAATTGTCGACGAAAAAGATTCTGAGTCGTAATTCGTTATGACTGACGAGAAGGCAGAGATGTCGAGCGAAGAACTGAGTATTGAGGCACTCGTTGAACAACTGACAAGAGAACGCGATGAATTTAAAGACATGGCCTTGCGTGTACAGGCAGAGTTTGAAAATTATCGCAAACGTTCGGCAACTCAACTGATCGACGAGTCAGACCGCAATGCTGGTCGCATTGTCGAAGGCTTGTTGGCAACGCTCGATGCTTGTGAGGCGGCGTTTAATCACGGCGTTGCCGGTGTTGAGCCGATTTTTGGTTCGCTGTTGACGGCACTGCAAAAGCAAGGTCTTGAAGTTTTGAATCTTGTAGACACAGTTTTTGACCCAAGTGTTGCCGATGCTGTTGTGCATGAGGCCGCCGATGACGAAAGTGGTGCGAGCGAGACACGCGTCGTCGAAGTTTTGCGTACTGGCTATCTGTGGAAAGGCCGTGTTTTGCGCGCCGCCATGGTGAAGGTCAAGGGATAACAAAGGCGTCACGCGATGACCGCACAGCGCGATTGGTTCGAAAAAGATTATTACGCCGTGCTCGGCGTTTCTAAGACTGCGACCGACAAAGAAATAACCAAGACTTATCGCAGACTCGCGCGTAAATATCATCCAGACACAAACCCAAACAATGTCGCAGCCGAAAATAAATTCAAAGAAATTTCGGCTGCTTACGATGTGCTCGGCGACGATAAGCGCCGCAAAGAGTACGACGAAGTGCGTCGAGCTGGTCCGGCGGCTTTTGGCATGCATGGTGCGGGCGGGCCGACCGGCTTCAGTGGCGGTCAGCCATTTGATATGGGTGGCACCGGCGACATCAGCGACTTGATCAGTCAAATGTTTGGTGGTCGCGGGGGGCGCTCGCGCAACGGCGTTGATCCACGACGCGGTATCGACCTTGAAGCGACACTCGATCTAAGTTTCATCGACGCAGTCAACGGTATGACGACATCGCTGCGACTATCAACCAACGCTGAAACCACCCCGCGCGAAGTAAATGTGCGGATTCCCGCGGGCGTTGACGATGGTCAGCGAATTCGCATCAAAGGTCGGGGCGAACCAGGTCGCAGTGGTGGACCGGCGGGCGATTTGCTGATCACTTGCAATGTTGCAACACATCATTTGTTTGGTCGTGAAGGCAAAAACTTGACGATGCGACTTCCGATCACATTTACCGAGGCAGCACTTGGCTCAAATATTGAAGTACCCACACTCGACGGCACAACAGTTGTTTTGCGCCTGAAACCCGGCACTCAAGCAGGCTCGAGACACCGTGTTAAAGCCAAAGGCATTGACGCAGGCGGCAGTTCCGGCGATCTGATCGTGACTGTCGAAGTTGTTGTGCCGAAAGATCTGACTGGCAAGCAAAAAAGAGTAGTCGAGCAACTTGCAGATATTTCTGACGAGTCACCACGCGATCAGTTGTTTTCGTCGTTGAAGAATTCAAGCAAGAGTCCAAAAAGTTAAATAGTTAAGGAGAAAATATGCAGTACGAAACTCAAGCCGTGTATGTGATCTCGGTGGCCGCAGAACTTGCAGGCATGCACCCACAGACATTGCGTATTTATGAGCGTCGAGGGCTGGTGCAACCCGCACGCACTGCCGGCGGCAAGCAACGCCGATATAGCAACGCCGATATTGCGCAGTTATTGCGCATTGCCGAGCTTGCCGGGTTGGGCATGAATCTCGAAGGCATTCGCCAAGTAATGGCCCTTGAAATTCAAGTTGCACAACTCAAGCACGCTGTGGCGCAGTTACAAAATCAGTTAGAGCGGGCGTTGGAAAACTCGCACACAAAATATGGTCTTGTGCCTCTCAACCAGACGGCAATGTTTTTTGGTCGCACTGCAAGCGTTTTTGATGAGGAGCGGTGAGTTCGAGCGACTAGACTTTTACTACGTACCTTTAATTAACTTCAGTTAATAGGAGCGTTTAATGCCTGTATCAGTCGTCGTCGGAACCCAATGGGGCGACGAGGGCAAGGCCAAAATTATTGATCTTCTTGCCGAAAGCCATGAGATTGTGGCCCGTTATCAAGGTGGACACAATGCGGGGCACACCGTTGTGGTTGGCAACGAAAAATATGCTTTGCAACTTGTGCCGAGCGGGGTTTTCTACTCGCACGTAACACCAGTTATCGCCAACGGGGTAGTGGTCGACTTGCCGACACTATTCAAAGAAATCGACACACTTGAGGCGCGTGGCGTTACTTGCTCGCGGCTAAAAGTCTCAAGCCTTGCTCACTTAATTTTTCCATGGCATCAGGCCCATGACGCGATCAGCGAATCAAGTTTGGGTGAAAACAAAATAGGCACAACCCTTAAAGGCATTGGCCCTGCATATGCAGATAAGTCTCGACGAGTCGGCATTCGTGCTGGGGATGTGCGCGACTCAACACGATTCAAGCAACTGGTGCATGATCGCGCGGTTGCCGAACAAAAAATTCTCACGGCGTTGGGTGGCGAAAAATTGAACGTGAACGAGATTGTTGACAATTTCGTTTTGCTTGGCGAGCGATTGAGACCGTATGTCAGCGACACCGTCAATTTTCTGCATGACGCGCTTGAGCGCAAAGAAAACTTGCTGCTCGAAGGTGCACAAGCAACTTTTCTCGACATCGACCACGGCACTTATCCGTTCGTTACTTCTTCAAACCCGATCGCAGGTGGGGCGTGTGCAGGCACGGGTTTGGGCCCGCGCGACATCACTCGTATTGTCGGCATCGCCAAGGCATATACGACTCGAGTTGGTAGTGGTCCGTTTCCATCAGAGTTGCTCGGCGAACTTGGCGACAAGATCGTCGACATCGGGCACGAATTTGGCACGGTAACTGGTCGTCGCCGTCGACCGGGCTGGTTAGACCTTGTGATGTTGCGCCACGCAGTGCGACTGAATTCGCTCACAGAAGTTGCGCTGACCAAACTGGATATTTTAGATACGTTTGCAACCGTGCGTGTTTGTGTCGGCTACGAACTAAACGGTAAAGAATTATCTGGTTATCCGGATGACCCCCAACTCTTAGGCCACGTAGTGCCTAAATATGTCGACCTTCCAGGTTGGAACAAGTCAATAAGCGCAGTGCGAAACTATTCAGATTTGCCGCAGCAAGCCAAAGCCCTGATTGAACTCGTCGAAAAATATGTTGGTGTACCAGTGACGATGATCGGCGTTGGTCCTGAGCGCAACGAATGTGTGGTGCGCCGATGATTGAGCGTTACAGCCTGCCCGAAATGGCAGAAATTTTCTCCGACGAGTCAAAGTTTCGTCGTTATTTAGAAATTGAATTGCTGGCAACCACGGCTCACAGCGATCTAGGGGTCGTGCCGCGCGATCACGCACAAACTTGTCGCAATCGCGCGCCAGTCGTTGACCGTGCGTTTGTGGGCGAAGTAAGCGAGCGTGAGCGGGTGACCGACCATGATGTCGCGGCGTTTGTCGATGTCGTGCAACAGCGAATCGGCATGCCCGCAGCAGCATGGATTCATCACGGCTTGACGAGTTCAGATGTCGTCGATACGGCATGGTGCTGGATGTTGCGCGATGCCGCGATTTTGATCGACAGAGCGATTCTTGACTTTTATGAAGTGCTCGTAACACTGGCGAATCAGCACCGCAACACGCCGATGATCGGGCGAACACACGGAGTGCACGCTGAACCGACGACCTTTGGGGCAAAAGTTGCGTTGTGGGCGTTGCAGGTGCGTCGTGATCGCGAGCGACTTGCAGCGGCGACAAAACGAATTTCGGTGTGCAAACTTTCTGGTGCGGTCGGCACATATTCGAATATTGATCCACAGGTCGAAAAAAGTGTTGGTGCCGCGCTGGGTCTCGTGCCGGTGCCAGCGACACAAGTTATTGCGCGTGACCGACATGCCGAATATTTGTGGGCGTGTGCGAGCATCGGCACAACTATTGAAACGATTGCCGTTGAGTTGCGACATTTGCAGCGCACCGAAGTGAACGAAGTGCGCGAAGGCTTCAGAGCGGGGCAAAAAGGCAGTTCGGCAATGCCGCACAAACGCAACCCAATTTCTTCTGAGACTCTCACGGGTTTGTCGCGGGTATTGCGCGCCAATCTACAGGTCGGTCTGCAAGATGTAGCGCTGTGGCACGAACGCGACATTTCACATTCATCGGCTGAACGCATAGTTCTGCCTGATTCGTCGTTGCTTGCTTATTATGTTTTGCGTCGGGCGACCAAACTAATCACGAACCTTGAAGTCGATTCGGCGCGAATGTTGCACAACTTGAACCTGACCCAAGGCGTTGTGTTTTCACAGCCGGTTTTGTTGTTATTGGTCGCGTCGGGCATGTCGCGCGACGATGCATATCGACTGGTGCAAGAACTTGCCGCCGAGGCGATTAGCACCAGGACAAATTTCAGTGAATTGCTGACAAACGATTCGAGAATAAAACTTACAGCGCAACAACTGAGCGAAGTTTTCAACTTAGAAAATGCGCTCAAACGCTCTCAACTTGTTTTTGATGCGCTCAATTCTGCTGATGCGTGAAAGTTGAACATGTCTGATTTGCCGAAACTTGACGCAGCGCGCCACAAATTGCGTGAGCATATTTTGCATCATTCACTGAAAACTGGTTCATTCACACTCAAGTCGGGTCGCACCAGCAAGTGGTTCCTTGATTCAAAACAAACAGCGTGTCGCAGCGACGGCATTTTGCTCGTGACTGATGTCGCGTTGGCGATATTGCCACCGGATATTGACGCGATTGGTGGTCTAACGATGGGCGCCGATCCGGTCGCATTCGGCATC
>SYNW01000068.1 GCA_005805045.1 Actinomycetota bacterium | reverse complement strand
GATCATGTCCACGACATCGGTATCTTCGATAACCAATCTCAGTGGATCGATCTTGTACTTGTTTCCGACATGTTCGAACAGACGCTGGCGAACGAGGCGACAAGCGCCGTCAACTGCGCCACCGCTCATCCAAGTTTGGCGCGAGGCCGATGTACTTCCGGCGGAGCCGATCGTCGTGTCGACCGAGTCGATAACAACATCATCAACACCAAGCACAGATCGCGCGATTTGTGGGGCGAGCACGACGAAACCTTGGCCGACCTCGACTGTTGCATATTTGAGAGTGGCAACGCCATCTTTGAGTTGACAGCGGGCAGTGGCAAAGTCGTCGAAACTCTCGCTATACATCAGGTTCTTGATTGAAACCCCCCAGCCGACACCGCGCACGATGTTGTGAGGTTGCGAGGTCAAGCCAGAGCCACCCACGACTTCGAGCACATCGGCAGTCTTGGAGAGTGGAGCCGGCATCGCAATTGCGTCCGTCTCGCGAATGCAACGTGCGACCGGTGCAACGCTTTCAACCACTTGGCCTGTGATCAGCTTGTCGCCGGTGATCATGGCGTTGCGCAAGCGAATTTCGACGGGCGAGAGTCCACAGGCCACGGCCAATTTATCCATTTGGCTTTCATGGGCGAAGCAGGCTTGAACGACACCGAAACCTCGCATTGCACCACAAGGGGGATTGTTGGTCCGAACGGCGTAACTGTCGATAGTCGCATTCGGGCATCGATACGGTCCTTGAATATGTGTAACGCCGTTGATCAACACGGCAGAACTAGTCGAAGCGTAAGCACCACCATCGAACAGCAGCCTTGATTCAATGCGTTGAATCTCGCCAGACCTGGTTGCATGATGACGGATAAATATCTTCGCCGGGTGACGATGTACATGACCGTAAAAAGATTCTTCGCGCCCATATTGCATTTTGATTGGACGAGACGTGCGCAGTGCGAGTAACGCGCAGTGCACCTGCAGGCTGATATCTTCGCGGGCGCCGAATGCGCCGCCTACGCCGCCGAGAGTCATGCGAATCTTGTCTGTCGGCAAACCAAGACAGGCTGCAATCTGTTTTTGATCTTCGTGCAACCATTGTGTGGCAACAAACATTTCTACACCCGCACCGCCACTGTCAGGCAGGGCGAGCGCTGCTTCGAGACCCAAGAACGCTTGGTCTTGCATGCCAATCTCGTAGACACCTTCGACGATTATCTCGCCTTGAAGATTTTGGTCACCGGTGACTATCTGTTGACGGCGAATGACATTGCCATCTGGATGAATCGGTGGAGTGGTCGAAAGAAGTGCAAGTTCGGCATCGGTGAGTGGCTGCAATATTTCGTATTCAACCTTGATCGCTGCGAGTGCCCGACGACAAGTCTCGGGGTGATCGGCAGCCACGGCGGCGACTGGTTCGCCGACATAGCGCACAAAGTCTGCGGCGAAGACTGGTTGATCACTTGAAATTAGACCGTATGTTTTTTTGCCGGGCACATCTTCGGCCGTGATAACTGCTTCGACGCCCAAGATTTTGTATGCCGCCGACAAATCGATGTTGACGATACGTGCGTATGGGTGTGGACTGCGCAATGTCGCGCCCCACAACATGTTTTCGGCGTGCAGATCTGATGAAAAATCGAACTGTCCTGAGACTTTGGCGACACCGTCTGGGCGCAACGCCGAAGTACCGAGGATGTCGCGGCGCGTCGTAGTTTGGGTCGCTGAGCTCATCGATTGTTGGCCTTGCGCACTGAGATCGCAGTTTCGACGGCCTCGAAAATTCGACCATAGCCAGTACAGCGACAGATGTTTCCAGAGATGGCTTCTTTGATTTCAAGTTCTGAAGGATCTGAGTTTTGCGACAGCAAGTGTTCTATCGCCACCACGAGACCCGGGGTGCAAAAGCCGCATTGAACTCCACCTTCCGTGATGAACGCATCTTGTACCTCGGTGAGCACGCCATCAACCGCGAAATCTTCAACCGTTCGAATGTCGGCGTCAATTGCGGTGGCCGCCATGACGAGACACGAGCAAACTGCCTGACTGTCCATGATCACCGTGCAACTGCCGCATTCTCCCTGCTCGCAGGCACCCTTGGAGCCGGGCAAACCAAGTCGCTCTCGCAGAACATAAAGCAGACTTTCGCCAACCCAAGAATCGCGCACTTGGCGCATCTCTCCGTTGACGGTGAGGTTGTAGATCTCTGAGTTCGTGTTCATTGCGCGTTTGCCCGCGTGAGTAATCGACGTGACAAGACCGCGACTGCATGACGACGGTAGGCGGCAGTGCTTCGGTGATCGTCGATTGGTTTGGATTCTTTGGCGATTCTGTCACCAAATTCTTGCAACAGTTTCGGCGCAACCGTAGATTTGCTTTTCAAGTCAATTTTGGTGGCGAGCCATGCTTCGGTTTCTCGACAGCGAACGATCGTCGGACCAACGGCACCCAGTGCGACCGAAATCGCGCCATTCGCACGGTCGACCACGAGACAACAGGATGCGACCGAGATGACCATCGCATTGCGCACGCCAACTTTTGCGTAGCCCTGCCAGCCCGAGACGATTGGCAAAGTTGTCGACACGATGATCTCGCCTGGCTGCCGAGAATTGCGTTTGACGCCGACCATGAAATCATGAATTGACACGAATCTCGCAGAATCAGATTTTTGTAAATTGACGGTCGCATTCAGCGCGCTCAAGACCGGTAGAGCATCACCAGCGGGTGAGCAAGTGCCAAGATTGCCACCGATTGAGCCAGTGGCCCGAATTTGCGGCGAGCCGACCGTGCGTGCCGCCTGGGCGAGCGCCGGCAGAAGATTGGCTATCTCGCCGTGCTCCATTGATTGATATGGCAAACCTGCACCGATCGTGACTTGTTTGCTGTCTTGGTCAATTTGAAACGTCCTCAATTCGTCGATCAAACGCAGCGCGATCACATCCGTGGGTTGGCGATGGTTGAAGTTGATCTCGACCATCAGGTCGGTGCCACCTTGAATGATCAACGCAGACGGATTCGCCGCCGTCGCCGACAAGGCATCTTGGAGTGTGCGTGGAACTACAACGCTCAAGAAACACCATCCCAATCAGAAAATGCGTCGATCATCGCCTTGACGTCACCTAGTGGATACAAAATCGGACAAGTCGCGCCATTCTTGAGATAGTGCGTGACTCTTTGGCGCGCCTCGGCCGGGGTGCCACTCGCCGTGAGCATCTGCACTATTTCGTCGGGCACATGTTTTGATGCGGCCACAACCTGCTCGTGAGTTGCCGGCCATGTCAGCACTGAACCAACTTTGTCTAGCAATGATTGCGGCACGCCAGACGCCTTCATGATGTGAGGTTGTTGACCGAGATATTGCGTGACCATTTGACGGGCCATGTCGAGTGCTGTCTTGCGGTCTTCGTGAACACTGCAGACCACGAGTTGCGGTCGGTCGATTGAATCGACTGAGCGACCGACGCGGTCGGCACCAGCAGTCAGAGCCTCCATGGCTTTCTGGTTGTATTCGGGTGAAACCAAATAGTTGAGCACGACACCGTCGGCGATTTCACCCGTTAGCTCCATCATCTGCATGCCGGTGGCACCAATATAAATCGGCACATCTTTGGGTCGACGATCTTGATACACGTAATCCAATTCGACACCGTCAAGGTGCACGAATTCGCCGTTGAAAGTTACGGTCTCGTTATTGAGTAGCGCACGAACAGTCGTGACGATCTCGCGCATCGCGCGAAGCGGTTTGGCGCGAGAGATGCCAACTTTTTGTGCCAACGGATCCCACCACGCACCGATACCCAAAATCACGCGACCAGGTGCCAAATCGTCAAGCGTCGAAAATGTGGCTGCAAGTCT
>SYNW01000067.1 GCA_005805045.1 Actinomycetota bacterium | reverse complement strand
TCAAATTCACGCTTGTCGGTGTCGACTTTGTTAGAAATCACAAGCACTTCCTTGCCGCTGGTGCGCAACCATTTCGCCATCGCTTGATCATCATCGAGCACACCGGCGGTCGAATCAACTACGAACAAAACCAGATCAGCCTGTTTCACAGCCGATTCGACTTGTCGGCTGACTTTGGTGTCGAGTTCGCTACCACCTGGCATCCAACCACCGGTATCGACGACGTTGAAATGACGACCTTGCCACTCGACTTGGCGCTCGAAGCGATCTCGAGTCACGCCTGGCTGATCCTGCACGATCGCAATTTGAGACCCCATAAAGCGATTGAACAGTGTGCTCTTGCCCACATTCGGGCGACCGACGATGACAACAGTTGCAAGGTTCGATGTCACATTTCTCAGTTTACCTTTGCATCTTCGGGGTAATCTGCGAAGCAATGAATAACGTCGAAAAAATTGTTCTTGCTTCACCTCGTGGTTTTTGCGCGGGTGTCGAAATGGCGATCAAAGCGCTCGCGTGGATGGTGCGTACATTCGAAGCACCCGTTTACTGCTATCACGAGATCGTGCACAACAAGATCGTGGTGGATCGCTTCAAAAACCTTGGTGTCATTTTCGTGGATGACTTGAGCGAGATACCAGCAGGGTGCCCGATCATGCTCTCTGCCCATGGCTCGGCGCCTCAAGTTGTGCAACAAGCGAAAGCGAAAGGAAGCTACGTCGTTGACTCGGTATGCCCTCTGGTGACCAAGGTGCATCACGAAGTGAAGACACGTGCTTCGAAGAACTTTCATATCGTCTACATCGGACACGACGGACACGAAGAAGCCGTCGGCACGATGGCTGTTGCCCCAGATTCGATTACAAGAGTCGAGTCACTCGATGAGGTCGCAGCACTGCCGAAGTTCGCTCAACCCGTCGCTATCTTGGCTCAGACGACGCTTTCGCATCGCGACTGGAAGGATGTCGCAGACGCCGTTAAGGTTAAATTTCCAAAAGTATGGTCTCCTGGTAAGAGCGACTTATGTTTCGCCACCACGAACCGTCAAGAAGCGCTAATGAAAATCACCGAACAGTGCGACGCAATTATTGTAATTGGCTCCGAGAATTCCTCAAACACGCGGGCTCTCGAAAAACTAGCGCGAGAGGTGGGGTGCAACAACGTTTACCGGATCAACGACGTCTCGGAGTTGCCGAATTCGCTTGCTGGTGTTGTAGGCGTAACCGCAGGAGCATCGGCACCAGAAGAGCTCGTTGCACAAATTATTCAACAACTCGCACCAACCAACGGCGTCGAAGAAATCAGAATCGCCCAAGAGGATGAATACTTTCCGCCACCGCGGCACATTCGTCAATTACAAGTTGCAATCGAAACAACGGTGACGATGATGTTGGGTGGCGCGCTCGTTAGTCGCAAAATTGTGGACGATCGCAAACTCGCCGCGAGCACGGTACTTGCGTTGCTAGCAAATTAAATATTGCTGCTGTCAATTTCTCGGCGAAGCTTGCCGAAAGGTGCAACTATAATTTTGTTAGTTGCGCGGCACTTCGTGCCATGGTTTATCGCGGTCGACGCGAACATCGCCTGGCAGGCCGAGCACACGCTCGCCGAGGATGTTCTTCATTACCTCGGTCGTTCCGCCTTCGATGCTGTTGGCTCGACTGCGCAAAAAGGCCTTCGGAACTGAGTCAAAACTCATTGCCGTTTCTGGTCGAACCATCGCGTAACTTCCGTAGAGCATGCCACTCGCACCAAGCAGATCTACACAAAATTCGTAGGTGTCTTTGTTCAATTCAGCGCTAGCCACTTTGCCGATCGAACCCTCAGGGCCGGGCGTGCCCATCCGACGGTTTTGACCTGCGCGAATGTTCGTCAATCGCAAAACCTCTGCCTTAATCCAAAGTTTCATCAAATCATCTTTCGTCGCCTGCGACTGTTGGTCGCTCGGCAATGATCCCCAAATTTTTAATGCTTCACGAATCGGGCCGGTTGCCTTGCGCGGTATCGCACCGCCAATTGCGACGCGCTCGTTCATCAAGGTTGTCAGGCTCACTCGCCAACCATCCCCTGCACCACCGAGAGTGTCGACGACCGGCACACGAACATCGGTGAAGTAGACCTCATTGAACTCGGCCTCACCGGTCATTTGTCGCAACGGCCGAACTTCGACACCGGAAGCGTGCATGTCGACAATCACCGCCGTCAACCCAGCGTGCTTGACTGCTTGCGGATCGGTACGCACAACCAATAACCCAAGTTTTGAAAGATGCGCAAGCGTTGTCCAAACTTTTTGTCCATTGACGAGCCACTCTTCGCCGTCGCGTACACCTTTGGCTGACAAACCTGCGAAGTCCGATCCAGAGCCTGGCTCAGAAAACAATTGGCACCAGATTTCTTCGCCGGTGAACAAAGGTCGCATATATCTTTGCTTCTGCGCGTCGGTGCCCCACTGCGCGATCGTCGGCGCGCACATGCCATAACCGATCGGGTTGCGCGCATAACTCGATGGTCCATTCACGGCCGCGATTGCTTCGTTTACAATCTTTTGATGCTTTGGTGAAGCACCAAGTCCGCCGTTGCCAACCTCAAAATGCACCCAAGCGAGACCAGCATCAAATTGTGCACCCAAAAATTCAACTGGTTTAGTTTTGTTCGGCGGATAATTGGCGATCAGCGATTCAACCAGCGCGCCAACCTGCTTTTCAGTGACAATGTTTTCGGTCTCGACTACGGCCATGATCGTCCTATCTTAAAGGTTCGAGGTCGGATTTTCGTGGTTGGCAATCTCTAAACGAAACCGACTAGTTTTCAATCATGTTCCCAGGTGCAATCGCCATAGACGCACCAGACAGACCGGCCGTGATCATGGCAACAACAGGTCAAGTCATCACATTCAAAGAGCTCGATGATGGCGCCAACCGACTCAGCCAAGTCTTGCGAAGTGCAGGTCTGAAAACCGGGGACCACATCGCATTCTGCGTCGAAAATCACCCGCGATATTTCGAAATTTTGTGGGGTTGCCATTATGCGGGCCTGATTTATACGGCATGTTCATCGCGCTTGACGACCGACGAACTTAGTTACATCATCAACGACTGCGGTGCGAAAGCTTTCATTACGAGTAAATATAAGACTGACCAAGCAGCAGACGTTTTGAACACAACGCCAAATATTTCGTTGCGTCTCATGCTCGACGGCACAATTGACGGCTACGACTCATACGAAAATGCTGTCGCCAAAGCGCCAAATGCCGAACTAGACAACCGCGTTGACGGGGTTGACATGCTCTATTCAAGCGGCACCACCGGACGACCGAAAGGCATCAAACTTGGACTGGCGATGACACCAGTCGGTACGGCGACTGGCTTGAGCACGTTGTGCTCGATGCTTTTTGGTATCGACAAAGATTCAACGTATCTTTCTCCTGCTCCGCTCTATCATGCGGCACCGTTGCGTTTCACGATGACGACGCACCGCTTGGGTGGCACGACAATCATCATGGAGCACTTTGACGCCGAAGAATATCTACGGCTCGTCGCAAAATACAAAGTCACGCACTCGCAACTGGTGCCAACAATGTTCGTGCGAATGCTCAAACTCGACGAGAGTGTTCGAAGGAAATTCGACACTTCAAGCCTCAAGTGCGCGATTCACGCCGCTGCTCCGTGCCCGATCGAAGTAAAAAAGAGGATGATTAATTGGTGGGGTCCAATAATTCACGAATACTACGCGGGCAGCGAAGGCAACGGCTTCGTATATTGCAACTCAGACCAGTGGCTCGTTCACCCAGGCACGGTTGGCGTGGCGATTAATGCAACCGTGCATATTTGCGGCGACGACGGCGCCGAGTTGCCAATCAACGAACCTGGCACCATCTATTTCGAAAGCGTCGTCGACTTCGAATATCACAACGACCCAGAGAAAACCAAGAGTTCGCGCGATCCGTTGGGTCGCGGATGGACCACGCTCGGCGACGTCGGTTATCTCGACAAAGATAACTTCTTGTATCTGACCGACCGCAAGGCGTTCATGATCATTTCTGGTGGCGTGAACATCTATCCGCAAGAGTCTGAAAACATCTTGATCAACCATCCCAAAGTTATAGACGTCGCAGTTTTTGGTGTGCCCAACGATGAGTTCGGTGAAGAAGTCAAGGCGGTGGTGCAACCAGCCACAATGCCAAGCACCCCTCAAGAGGCGCTCGATCTCGAGCAAGAACTGAAAGCATTTTGTCGTGCTTCACTTGCCGATCTCAAATGCCCGAGGTCGATTGATTTTCGTCCCGATTTACCTCGACATCCGACTGGCAAACTTTATAAGCGACTACTCAAAGACGAATATTGGAAGAACTCGGGTCGTGCAATTTAAGTTTGCGCGAATGTCTAGTTGACGAATCGTGCGACATCCATTTCTTAGACACAACCCACCACTCGCTTTTGCGCATCGTGGAGGCGCCAGCGATGCTCCCGAAAACACGATGCCTGCGTTTCAGCGGGCGATCGATCTGGGTTACATATATATGGAAACAGATGTGCACGCGACCAAAGATGGCGTCTTGCTCGCCTTTCATGATGATGATCTATCGCGCACATGCAATCGAGATGGCTTGATCAGCGAACTGAACTACGACGATGTAAAGACTGCTCGAGTAAATGGCACCGAACCAATACCGTTACTAGAAGATTTGATTGCGGCTTGGCCGCACGCTCACCTCAACATTGACTGCAAGTCGGATCACGCTCTGTCGCCATTGGCAGACCGATTGGCCCGAGGCGATATTTTTGACCGGGTGTGCATTGGTTCGTTCAGTGACAAAAGGCTTAATAGTTTGCGCGGTCAATTTGGCGAGAGACTTTGCACCTCGATGGGCCCGAGGGACGTCACTAAGTTGCGTCTAGGCAGTTGGGTGCGCCGCAGTGGCAGTTTTCACAACATTCACGCGGCTCAGGTGCCCGTTAGTCAGGGGCCGTTGACAATCGTGGATAAATCGTTTATTCAGGCCGCCCATGATGCCAAAATTCAGGTGCATGTCTGGACAATTGACGATGAACATGAAATGGTTCGACTCTTGAATCTGGGCGTTGACGGCATCATGACCGACCGGCCTGAAACTTTAAAAAAAGTTTTAATTTCGCGCAACGCCTGGCATGCAAACTGAGATATTATTGCCATCATGCGAGTAGACGCCAACTTTTTCTGCACAGTTCCTATGGATGACGCCGGCAAAGTAGCACCGAAGAATCGTCGCTACGGCAACGACAGCGTGATCGAGTGTTATAAAAACCTTGTCGCCTGGGCAAAGACTGCTGAAGAGGTCGGCATCGACACGATGTGGCTGACCGAGCACCACTTTCAATATGAGGGCTATGAAGTTTTGCCGAATCTGATTTTGTTTGGACAACATTTGACGAGTGTCACCAAAAATTTGCGCTTGGGTCAAATGTTCAACGTGGTGCCCCAATGGCACCCGTTGAGACTCGCTGAAGATTTCGCGATTGCCGACATCGTCACTGGTGGTCGAATGGAATTTGGTGTCGGCCGTGGCACGGTGCCGCGCGAAGCCTGGAGTCTAGGCACAGTTGTCGCATCCGGCGACAACGCAATGAGCGCCGAGCACGATCGCATCAACCGAGAGGTGTTCGAAGAAAGCATGGAGATCATCAAACTGGCCTGGTACAACGAGCGCTTCTCGTATCGCGGCAAGCACTTCGTGTTCCCTCCGGATGAAATCCCTGACCGTGGCAGTTATGTCGATGATCTAACTCTGATTCCAAAGCCGTTGCGAAATATCGACATCTATCAGCCGGTTACATCCCCAGAGACAATCGAATATGTGCCGAGAGTCGGTCATAAAGCCATTTACTGGCTGCAAAATGCCGATAGTCAAAAACAAAAATGGGATCGTTACGCGCAAATTCGCGAAGAGATGGGTCAACCAGTCGCCCCAGGTGAAGATCGCACTCTTGTAATGAACATTCACGTCGCCAAGACTCGCGAAAAAGCAATGATCAAAGGCAAGCCTGGTCACGACGAGTTCGCCAACTTTTTGTCGCCGTATGGCCGGTTTTCGTCATATCGCAACCCCGACGGCAGCAAAGTTGCATTCAACCACTGCCCCACAGTTGAAGAATCAATTGATCAGAAGATTCAAATCGTTGGCTCGATCGACGATGCTGTTGATACTTTGGGTTTCTGGCGCGACCTGCTGGACCTCAAGAATATTTGCTTCTTCTTTGACTTCCCGGGCGTGACTCGCGAAGAGATGTCAGAGCAGATGCATCTGGTTATGGAAGAAGTGTTTCCGAAACTTGGCGAGAAGGTCGAACGTCGTCCGTTGCCAAATCTTGAGCCGTTGATTTAACTCTCGGCGCAAGGCAAATCGTACTGCCCAATGCTGCTGCAGAACTGCAAAATCGAGGGCAATCCGCAACTTCAGGATGTGCGCATTACGGGTGAAATTGTTTCTGAGGTTGCGCCAAGTCTCAAGCCGACAATTAGAGAACAAGTTGTTGATGCCAGTGGTGCACTCTTGACAAGTTCGCTTGCCGAACCGCACGCGCATCTCGACAAGGCCTTTTTGGCCGAGCGAATCGATAATCCGACGGGCGATCTAATGGGTGCAATCCACGCGATGGAAGCATGTCGCGATCTAATCACGGTTGCCGACACAATCGAACGCGCCGAACGAGCAGTGCGCCTAATGGTGCGCAACGGTGTAACTGCGATCCGCACTCACGCCGACGTAACCGAATGGAACAATCTCGATTCGGTGGAGGCCTTGGTTGAAGTTCGCAATCGCACCCGAGACATCGTCGACCTGCAGATATGTGCACTTCTCGGCTGGCCATTGTCTGGCCAAGTTGGTGCGTCGAACCGCGAATTGGGTCGACGTGCAATACAAATGGGAGCCGACATACTGGGTGGCTGTCCGCACCTTGACGTCGACCCCGAAGGTGCAAATATTGCCTTGCTTGAACTCGCGGGCGAACTGAATTGCGACCTCGATCTGCACACTGATGAGCACACAGATAAGAACCGTGTGTCGCTCGAACATTTGGCAAATCTTGTAGTCAGCACTGGGTTCGAAAAATCAGTCGTCGCCAGCCACTGCGTGAGTTTGGGCATGCAAACCGAGAGCATTCAACAACGAATTTCTGAGCGAGTCGCCGACGCGGGTATTGGTGTTATTGCACTGCCCCACAC
>SYNW01000066.1 GCA_005805045.1 Actinomycetota bacterium | reverse complement strand
GGTCCCCGTGATTTGGCGGGCCGTGACGGCTTCGAGTTGATCGAGGCGAACGAAGTTATTGAGATGCACGAAGACGCCGCAAGTTCCGTGCGCAACAAAAAAGATTCGACGCTCGTGCGAGCCGCCGAAGCGGTACGTGATGGCAAGGCCAGCGCGATGATCTCTGCGGGCAACACCGGTGCGACCATGGCATCGGCGCTGTTGCGCATGGGTCGTATTGCCGGTGTGAAGCGACCGGCGATCGCCACGCCGATACCCGCACCAGGCACGACGCCGACCGTGTTGCTCGACGCAGGTGCGAATACCGAAGTTGAACCAGAGTGGCTCGTGCAATTTGGCTTGATGGGCAGCGTGTATGCCGACGTTCGTTTTGGTGTCAAGAACCCGCGCGTTGGGTTGTTGTCGATCGGCGAAGAGCCAGGCAAGGGCGACACGCTGCGCAAGCAGGCATACGAATTATTCTCGAACGCGAAAAACATAAATTTCATCGGCAACGTCGAAGGTCGAGACATCATGACCGACAAAGTTGACGTGGTCGTGACCGACGGCTTCACCGGCAATGTTGCGTTAAAAACTTTGGAGGGCACGATGCGTGGTGTGGTCAAGGCGTTGTTCGCTGCGATCAGTGCACCCGAATACAAACAACACGCTGACGGCATCATGCCCGCGCTTTTGAGTTTGTATTCGACTTTTGACCCCGACACATATGGTGGTGCGATTTTGCTTGGCGTGGATGGCGTGTGCATCATCTCGCACGGCTCGTCGGGTTCGCGGGCGATGTTGAACGGCATCAAGGTGGCTGCAGAGATGGTTGAAGTCGATATGGTCGGCAAAATTCGCCAAGCCGTGCAACAATAAAATCGTGACCAGGTCGCTGCAGGATTTTACAAAAAAGATCGGATATCAATTCGTTGATATGTCGTTGCTCGAGACGGCGATGCGTCACAGTTCGTGGACTTCCGAAAACGAAGGATTCGAATCAAACGAGCGCCTCGAATTTTTGGGTGATTCGTTTATTGGTTTCGTGGTTGCCGACGTGATGTACAAGCGCCATCCAGATTTTGATGAGGGCAAACTCACCGACCTGCGCAAAATTGTCGTCAATACGACGGCGCTGTCACGCCTGGCGATCCAGCTCGAACTGGGCGACTTCGTGCTGTTGGGTCGGGGTGAAGAGTCGGGTGGCGGGCGAGCCAAGACCTCGATCTTGGCCAATGCCCTTGAGGCTTTATTCGGCGCGATTTATCTTGACTCGAATTCGCAGCGTGCCTATGCCGTCGTCGCAGATTTGCTGAATGATTCGATGGACGAGGCGTTGTCGGCACTCGAGCAACTCGATTCGAAGTCGCAACTGCAAGAAGTCGCCGCGCGCTTGGAGCGCCCGATGCCCGAATATCGGGTGACCGACGAGGGTCCTGACCACGCCAAATTGTTTTTTGCGCAAGTTTTCATCGGTGACGAACTCCTCGGTTCTGGGTCGGGTCGGTCAAAGAAAGCAGCCGAAGAGCAGGCTGCGCAACAAGCCTGCCTTAGTTTGCAAGCGACTTAAGCGCTCTCTAAAAAGTCACGACGCAAGCGAGACACGAATGCCAGAACTGCCAGAAGTCGAAACCGTCAGACGCGGATTGCAGCAAAATTTTGTCGGTCGCAAAATAACAAAAGTCGAAGTAGGTCGCGAGCGAACCGTGCGCCGCACAAGTCGCGAGGCCCTGATCGACGGCTTGACCGGTGTGAAAGTTCTCTCGGCGACTCGGCGCGGCAAATATCTGATCTGCGCCCTTGACTCGGGGCAAAAATTAATGGTCCATCTGCGGATGAGCGGAAGGTTGATCATTGCCAAACCAGGCGCAACGCGCCCCCCGCACACGCATGTGGTGTTGCATCTGGCCAAGACCGACTCGGTTGAAAGTGAATTATGGTTTGTTGACCCGCGGACCTTTGGTGAAGTCGTCGTGTTTGATCCCGACAAAGTCAAAACTCAAATGCCTGATTTGATGAATCTGGGTGTCGACCCGTTGACTGACGAGTTTTCGCCCGAAACTCTGCGCGGTCTGTTCAAAAATCGGCGTGGAAATTTGAAAGCACTGCTGCTGAACCAACACTTTGTGGCCGGCATCGGCAATATTTATGCCGACGAAATTTTGCACTTGGCGAAATTGCGGCCCGATCGTCTGCCCGGCAGGTTGACCATGGCGACGCTGACGCGACTGCATGCGGCGATCGTTGAGGTGTTGAACAAAGCCGTGGTGGCCGGTGGCAGCACCTTGAAAGACACGCAATATGTGGATTTAGACGGTCAAACGGGCAGTTTTCAGGACGAACACCGTGTCTATGGTCGTGCTGGGTTGCAGTGTCTGACTTGTCGTAGGGGTCGAATTTTGATGACGGTCGTGGCAGGTCGAACGACTTGCTATTGCTCGGCTTGTCAACACTGAAGTTCAAGTTTTTCGCCGCCATATGAAGTAATCTCGGCGTCGGAGTGTTTCTTAAATCATTGACCCTAAAAGGCTTTAAGTCCTTTGCCGACACAACGGTGATGGAGCTTGAGCCGGGCGTGACCGTCGTGGTCGGCCCAAACGGCTCGGGAAAGTCAAACGTCGTCGACGCCATCGCCTGGGTTTTGGGTGCCCAAGCCCCAAGTTCGGTGCGCAGCCAAAAAATGGATGATGTGATTTTCGCCGGCACATCCAAGCGCCCAGCCTTGGGTCGGGCCGAAGTCGTGCTGACGATCGACAACTCGGCGGGTTTGTTGCCGATTGAGTTTTCAGAGGTCAGCGTGAGCCGGACACTGTTTCGCAGCGGCGAAAGCGAATATGCAATCAACGGAATTAGTTGTCGATTGTTGGATGTGCAAGACCTGCTTTCGGACGCCGGCGTTGGGCGTCAGCAACACGTGATTGTCAGCCAGGGACAAATTGACGCGGTGTTGAACGCGCGACCAGAGGACCGCCGTGCAATTATCGAAGAAGCCTCAGGTGTTTTGAAGCATCGCAAGCGCAAAGAAAAAGCCGAGCGTCGTCTTGAAGGCACCGAAGCAAATTTGTTGCGAGCACAAGACTTGTTGCGCGAAGTTCGTCGACAGTTGCGTCCGCTCGAGCGTCAGGCAGATGCCGCACGGCGACACGGAGCGGTTGCGACCGAGTTGCGGACGCTGCAACTTTATATTTCTGGTCGCGAAATCGCCGCATTGCGATCGCGTCTTGAAAATTCGGCTGTCGACAAAGTTGAAGGCGAGACGACGGAAAAAACGTTTCGCGGCAGACTCGCAAGTCTTGACACGGCGGTGATGGCCGACGAAGCCGAATTGACGGCACGAGGCGAATCGGGCACGAGTGATGACTTGGTGCGAGTCGAACAATTGTTGGGTCGAGCGCGCGGTCAAATCGCAGTT
>SYNW01000065.1 GCA_005805045.1 Actinomycetota bacterium | reverse complement strand
TACTCAAACCTTCGGTGCCACAAAAGCGACCTTGGGCGAATGGCAAGTCTGCCGAGACGCAATAAATTTCGGTATTTTGCAAACTCGCAGCGATCTCGTTGAACTTGCGTGTTGATGTTGCACATGTTGGTGTGTCGATGCTTGGGAAAATATTGAAAATCACGCGCTTGCCGGCGATGTCTTTGTTGCTGAAGTCCTGCAGTGCGCTCGTTGTCAACGAGAACTTAGGCAACATCTTGCCTTTTTGAGGCAACTTTCCGCTGACCGAAACTGGGTTGCCGCCCAAGGTCACTGTTGAGCCCGACTTTTTCGAAGATTTCTTTGAGGTTTTCTTTTTGCCAGATTTCTTCACTGCTTTTTTGCCAGATTTCTTTTTTGATTTTTTTGCGTTCTTCTTTTTTGATGCCATGGTCTCTCCCTGTCACGTAGTTTTGGGTCGACCCTTACGAGCCGATTGCAGTGTTGATGCTATAAATAATGCACCCACAACCCACCATTGGTAGCGCTCGATATATCCCAAAAAGTCGCGAATATGTTCTTCGAACAGTTTTCCACCGCGCCAGAGCACCAATAACTTCAGCACAATGCCGACTATCAACAAGGGCACGAACTTTTTAGGCGCCATGCGCCGATGGCCGAGCAATAAGCAGACGATATTGCTGCCAGGCATCAGCACCAGAATCGCGGGCCCTGCTTTATCTACTGCGCGTTCTGTCCACTTATAGATCGCCGGCAATTCGCCCATGTTGCCTTCGACCCAACCGAGCGCTTTGGTGCCATACCAACGGCCGACAAGATAGAGCGCGACTCCGGCGATCAGCACGCGCGTAAAACCGATTGCCGAATAACTGAACAGATCGATATACGGCACCGAGCCGAACAGGTTGCGGTTGCGCGAACTGAGCAACAACACGAGTCGTGGTCGCTCGTCGACCAGGGCAGGGCCAATGTTGCTGCCGATTGTGCCGATCACAAATAACAAGGTTGTAAGCGTCAGCACCGCTTTGCGCATTCGTAGAACGCTAGCCGACTTGCTAACTTTATTTTATTCAACCTAAAGATCTGGGGGATCAATGAAGGGTTTAATGCAGAGCACTCCGCTGACGATGGTGCATCTTTTTGAACGAGCCGAAAATTATCACGCTGACAAGACGATCACGACGGCTACTGCAGTTGGCAAAGACCGTACAAATTATGGCGAGTGGGCGGCTCGCACACGCCAACTTGGTGGCGCCTTCGACAAAATGAAAATTACGCGTGATGGTCGTGTCGCAACATTCGCCTGGAACACAGCGCGACACCTCGAACTTTATTTCGCCGCACCATGCACTGGTCGCGTATTGCACACGCTAAACATCCGTTTGTTTCCTGAGCAGTTGACATACATTGCCAACCACGCCGAAGACGAAGTGGTCTTCGTCGACCGTTCGTTGTTCGCGCTACTCGCGCCGTTGTTGCCAACTTTCAAAACCGTGAAGCATCTCGTGATCATGGATGACGGTAAAGGTGATGTGCCAGATTCTGTGCCTGGGATGCAGATGTACAACTACGAAGAATTGATTAAAGGCGTTTCAGGTGTCGATTTCAAAATCACCGACGAAAATTTGGCGGCCAGCATGTGCTACACGAGCGGCACCACGGGCAATCCGAAAGGCGTCGTTTATAGTCACCGCTCGACTTATATGCACACGATGGGGGCGATGATGGTTGATTCGCTTGGCGCCCGCGAAAGCGATGTGATTTTGCCGGTCGTGCCGATGGTCCACGCCAACGCATGGGGTCTCGCGCATGCTGCAGTTGCTTGTGGTGCAAGTCTCGTGTTGCCTGGTCCAGATTTATCGGGCAAGGCGATCGCGAACCTGATCGTCGAAGAAAAAGTAACCGTGGCGGCCGGAGTGCCGACAATTTGGATGGGTGTGTTGCCAGAACTCAAGGGTCGTGATACTTCGTCGTTGCGCGTGATACCCGTCGGTGGCAGTGCGGTGCCAAAGTCGTTGAGTGAGGCTTATCGCGAAACCGTTGGCCTGCCAATTTTGCAAGCCTGGGGTATGACCGAGACGAGTCCGATTGCGGCATCTTGCAATCTCTCGCTTGCCGATCAGAAAAAATCAATCGAGGAACAAGCCGAACTACGCACGACAGTTGGCACGATCAATTTTGGCGTCGATTGTCGAGTTGTCTTGCCCGGCACAACAACGCCGGTGCCGTGGGATGGTGTGACTAGTGGCGAACTGCAGTGTGCAGGTTCATGGATCGCAGCCACTTATTACAACGACTCGCGCGCCGCAGAAAGTTTTACCGACGATGGTTGGTTGCGCACTGGCGACGTGGCAACAATGGATTCTTCAGGTCGCATTCGACTAGTTGATCGCACGAAAGATTTGATTAAGACAGGTGGCGAGTGGATTTCATCGGTCGAAATTGAAAATGAATTGATGTCGCACCCGAAAATAAAAGAAGCAGCAGTTGTCGGTGTGCCACATCCAAAATGGTCAGAGAGACCTCTGGCCTGCGTTGTGATGAACCCTGGTGAAACCCTGACCAAAGAAGAAGTGCTTGACTACATTCGGCCACGACTTGCCAAATGGCAAGTGCCAGACGATGTTGTGTTTATTGACGAAGTGCCCAAGACCAGTGTCGGCAAGTTCTCGAAAAAGACCCTGCGCGACAAGTTCGCAGACTACGTCTTGCCAACGATTTAGAAATTGACCCTTCGTAGAAATTGCTTCGTACGCTCGTCCGTCGGATTCGCAAAAATTTGTCTGGGCTGACCTTGTTCGGCGATGCGACCTGAGTCGAGAAAGCAAACTCGATCGCTGATCTCTTGGGCAAAGTTCATTTCGTGAGTGGCGATCAACATCGTTATGCCACTTCCCTTGAGTTCGCGCACGACATCAAGCACCTCGCCGACAAGCTCGGGGTCCAGTGCCGATGTGATCTCGTCAAGCAACAACACTTCGGGGTTCATCGCCAATGCACGAACGATTGCGACCCGTTGTTGTTGGCCGCCCGAGAGTTGATCTGGATACGAGTCAATTTTCTCGACGAGAGAAAAGCGGGCGAGCAGCAATTTTGCGGTTTCATTGGCCTCGTCAGCTGATTTGCCGAGCACCTGGGTCAAGGCAAGCGTGATGTTGCGCTGAACGCTCATGTGCGCAAACAAATTGAAACTTTGAAACACGATGCCGATTCGGCGTCGAATCGGATTCGGGTCTCGACCAATCTGCGAGATCTCGTCGCCGTCCAACAGAATCGCGCCATCATCAATTGGCTCGAGCAAGTTGACGCAACGCAGCAATGTCGTTTTGCCTGATCCGCTTGAGCCGATGAACGAGACGACCTCACCGGCCTGCACTTGCAAGTCGAGATTTGAGAGCACGGTGCGAGAGCCGAATGATTTTGTGACTTGGCGAAGTTCGAGTTTCATCGCACCCTCGTGGCCGAAGTTCGCTTGCGTTCGCGAGCCAACAAATAGTCGGTGGTACGCGTCAATGGAATTGTGATCAACAGGAAAATGATTGCCGCCGCAACATACGGCGTGAAGTTCGCAAATTTGGCTTTGTCAATGCCTGCCTGCCGCAATATTTCGATCGGTCCGATCAGACTGACGAGTGCGACATCTTTTTGCAGGCTCACCAGATCGTTCATCAAGGGCGGCACGACGCGACGAATTGCCTGAGGCAAGATCACGAACCTCATGGTTTGCGAATTTGAGAGACCCAGAGATCTTGATGCCGCGCGCTGCGACTCGTGCACGCTGTCGATGCCGGCACGGAAAACTTCGGCGATGTAGGCACCGTAAGTTAGAACAAGCGCCACCGAACCCCAGAGAAGTGGCGAGTTGAAGGGCTTCTCGAGTCCGACGCCGGGGACTCCAAAACCTATTAGATAGATCCACAAAATTACTGGCACACCTCGCATGATGTCGATGTAGGCGATGACGAAGACTCGAATCGGAAACAGAGCCGGGTTGCGCGAACTTCGGGCGATAGCCAGCACTAGCGCCAACGCAATAATCGCCGGCGTCGACCAAGCGAAAATTTTTATGTCAAGGACAAAAGCATCGAGCAGTCGTGGAAACGAGTCAAATAATCGCTCGCCGTTAAAAAAAGATTCTTTAACGCGTCCCCAGCGAGGAAGTTTGGGTATCGCAACGAATAAAAGCCCAACGACAACGACAGTGCTCAGCGCAGCAATGATGCCGCTGCGCTGGCGCTGTCGTCGTTCGAATTGTTGGCGTTGAGTCTTTGTTTCCGTAGCGGTTGACAGTTTTTAGTCGAGCGAAATTACTGGCGCGTTTGTCTTGTCGGCCAGCCAAGTTTGTTCGATCTCTGCCAATTTGCCCGATTCTTTAAGAGCGCCGAGAGCGGTGTTGACACAGTCGACAAGCTTGTTGTCTTTGTCGAACAGCAAGCCGAAGTTATCGGCGGC
>SYNW01000064.1 GCA_005805045.1 Actinomycetota bacterium | reverse complement strand
GCCACCAATGATCAAATAAAACGCGATAATCGAAAACGCCGCAAGAAGAAAATTGCGAATGAGGCAACGAACGTAGCCTTTCCTTTGACTTAAAGTTTGATACAAATCAGTAATCGTAAAAGCTCCAAGGACGACAAATCCTGAGCTAACTTTTCCGGACAACGCTGCGATACTCAACACAGAGAAAGCCATGAAGAGGGTCGTCTTTTGACTTAAGAAAAAATCGTAAGCCACTATTAAAGCGGCTATCGCCCAAATCATGCCGATGATATTCGGTGGGTTTGCCGGAGATAGTGGGCCTATTAAAAATGTAAAAATTAAAGCAATCGCGAGTGGATAAAAAATTCCTTTACCAACGCGTTTACCAATTGTCCAGAATAGGCAAGCAATGGCCGTTGCCGAAAATATTGGTGCAACTTGTGCGACTGAGAGCCACGACGGTAGCCCCATCGTTACAGAAACTGCCCCGATCCACGCAATACCGAACCAATGGTAATTAAGCGGGTATCCGAGTAACGAGATATTTTTCGACGGCCCAAACTTGGCTATTGAATGTGATTTGGATTCGAAATAAGTTACATCCCATGAACGGATCCACCATTCAAGATTTAGTTGTCGCAGATAAACGACCGCAAAAGTTGTCGGAATCAACAGGAGAAGAATAAAAACAAAACATTTTGTGTTTGAAAACTTAAACTTTTCAAAGCCATGGTCCGAAATGAGATAAATTGCCAGACTTGTTGGTATGAGCAGTGGGAAGAGCCACCACCATTGCGTGAAAGTGGCCGCGATTGAAAATGGCACAAACAAAAAACTGACCAAGTCAACTTTTGAGGCTTGGACCATCTTGGGAAGATCGTTTTTGAAAATGAGCGTCAGGACTAACGCAATTGCTGCGGGAAGCGTCCAACCGATGCTCTCAAGACTTCGGCCGAGGGTCAGTTGATGTCCGATGACCGTAAAGATTGAGCCGATTGCAAAACCAATGCCGACAGTTTCAACAACACAGATTTGACTCGGCTTTGAGATCACAAGCCAAATGAGACCTCCTGCCGTGATTTGCACGAAGATCATTGCACAAACTTTTATCGCGTCAAATGTTGGGAACCCGGAGAGCAAGAGCAAATAAAGCGGGAGGACAAATGAGATCGCAAGAAAACCAGTCAGATGTCCGCGAAGTGGACTGGTCGTTGCTTGCATCAGGTACCGATGCCCTGGGGGAGTTGAGATTCCGGCCAGTCGAGAAGCGACACTGCTTGGCGGCAGGCGAAACGATCGGTCATGCCACCAACATACGTGACGGCAAGTTTCGTGGCCTCGGCGCTGTTCGGGTCGAAGAGATCGCGCTCACCCGGGCTATGCATAAGTTTTGGATTAGCAACATAATGTTCGACGAGCGCGCGCAACAAGCTAATTACCGACTCTGCCTGGGCCCGAGATTCGCGACGCATATAAATGTTGTCATAGTTGAACTTGCGAAACGCAGCCAACGCATCAGCGCACTGACTGGTCATCGCCACTCGTCCAGTCGAAGCAGTCGCGTTGATCATCGCGCCGATGAACGCGCGAAGTTGGTCGTCGCGCCGAGTGCCGCAGACCGCACGCACTATTTCTGGAAGTTGCTCGGGCGTCACGACACCAGCAGCAACTGCATCTTCGAAATCGTGACAGACATAAGCGATGCGATCGGCCCAAGAGACGACCTCGCCTTCGGGCGTCTTTGGTGCGGGTCGCGACCACGAGTGATTGCGAATGCCGTCAAGAGTTTCGAGACACAAATTGAGCGGGACAAGGGTGACATCGGCACCCCAAACTGCGTGGTCGTAACCGCCGTCGACATACGGTGACAGAGCGTCTTCACTGGCATGTCCGCCGGGTCCGTGACCGCAATCGTGGCCCAAGGCGATTGCTTCGGTAAGTGCGACATTGATGCCGATCGCGCGAGCCACAGAGGTTGCAACTTGGGCAACTTCAAGTGCGTGCGTCAAACGAGTGCGTTGGTGATCTTGTGGAAATACAAAAACCTGTGTCTTGCCCGCCAAACGCCGAAACGAGGATGCGTGCAGGATTCGATCGCGATCTCGTTCGAAACAAGTACGAAACTTGTCCGCTTCTTCTTCGATCGCGCGATTGCCCGCAGCAAAACTTCGCGTCGCAAGCACCGTCAAATTTTGATCTTCGAGTTCTTCACGTTTTCGACGGTCGACTAAGTCGCGCGTTCCTGAACCAGCCCACGAGTCAGCGTGCGCAAGGCGAATCTCTACATCGGCGTTGACGCTGTGACCGTGCATAGTTTCGGCCCACGCCTCGGCTCGCGACACTTGCGTATCTCGCACGTCTTTACCCTCAATAACCATTTACACAACCATAGGCAACGGGTGAGCCCAGTTCGTCGCTTGTAGCCTTAAATAGCCTGCTTTCGCTACATGTAGCGACGCTTAAAAAGTAGGACCACAGGAGACCGATGAGCGCGTTTGTTGACGAAGCCCAATTAAATGTTCGCGGAGGTGACGGGGGTAGTGGCTGCGTCAGCTTCCGTCGCGAGGGGCCTGTTGTCAATGGCGGTCCAAACGGTGGCGATGGCGGCAACGGTGGGTCGGTGTGGCTCGAGGCCGACCGCAATGTGGCAAGTCTGTTGGCGTTTCGCGACCATCCGCATCGTCGCGCGCAAGATGGCATCTCGGGGATGGGCAAAGACTTGCATGGTCGACGCGGCGAAGAGTTGATCGTCAAAGTTCCCGAAGGCACGGTCGTCAAGGATCTTTACTCTGGCGACACTTTGGCTGATCTTGCGACGCATGGTTCGCGATGGTTGGCTTCGCAAGGTGGGGAAGGCGGTCGCGGCAACGCACGTTTCTTGTCGAATCGCCGCCGAGCACCGAAGTTTGCCGAGCAAGGTGAACACGGTTTAGAGCGCTGGCTCAAGCTCGAGATGAAATTGATGGCCGATGTCGCATTGGTGGGTTTTCCAAATGCGGGCAAGAGCACTTTCATTAGTGCCGTCTCGGCAGCCAAACCGAAGATCGCCAATTATCCGTTCACAACTCTTGAACCTCATTTGGGTGTTGTGCGGTTGAACAACACGACCGAGTTTGTGATCGCCGATATTCCGGGGATTATCGAAGGTGCAAGTCAAGGCAAAGGATTAGGTGACCAGTTTTTGCGGCATATCGAGCGCGCGCGTGTGTTGTGCGTGCTGATCGATTTGGTATCGATGGAAGAAATTTCACCAACCGAACAAGAAGAAATCTTGCTGCGCGAATTAAAGGCATATCAACCAGAACTACTCGATCGGCCACGATTGATCGTGGCGACCAAAACCGATTCGGCGACATCAGAAGCGATTGCTGCATGGCAGGGCCCGAAAATTTCGGCTGTGACGGGCGATGGCGTGCGCGATGTTTTGAATCAACTGGCACTCCTCGTCGCCGAAGCCCGAACAACTGAACCTGCGCCAATCGGACCCGTTACGTTTCGCCCAGAGCCTCAGGGCACGCGCGTCGAACGTCTCGGGGCAAACGAGTTTCGCCTACATGGTCGCGACATTGAGCGTTCAATCGCGTTGAACGACGTGACCAACGCCGACGCTTTGAATTATGTCGATGATCGCATGTCGCGTCTCGGGGTTCCGAGATTGTTGGCACGCGCTGGCGCGACCGAAGGCGCAATCGTCTGGATCGGCACCTTCTCTTTTGATTACACACCGGAGCAATAGCCATGCGCGTCGTTGTAAAAATTGGTACTTCTTCAATCACGACCGAACTTGGCAGCATTAATTCTGCCGCAGTTAGTTCGCTGTGCCAAGAAGTTGCCGAATTGCGCAAAGCGAATCACGAAGTTTTGATTGTCACATCTGGTGCCGTCGCTGGTGGTGTTGCTGCACTCAAACTTGGCAAGCGACCAACCGACATGCCGACGCTACAAGCACTGGCTGCCGCGGGGCAAAGTCGGTTGATGCAGGAATACAACTTGCAACTTGACCAACATCAGTTAGTTGGCGCGCAAGTCTTGCTCGTGCCAAATGACTTCATTGATCGACACCAATATCTGCACGCCAGGCAAACCTTGGTTCGTCTACTCGAGTTGGGTTGTGTGCCAGTGATTAACGAGAATGATGCGATCGCCAGTGACGAAATTCGATACGGCGACAATGATCGAATCGCCGCCCTTGTTGCCCACAGTGTTTCGGCCGATGTACTGATATTGCTGACCGACCTGCAGGGTCTGTATACGGCTGACCCGAATGTCGACCCGAAAGCAGTATTCATCGAGACCGTCGGTGCCGATGACGAGTTGTTGTCGGTGCGCGCAGGCAACTCGGCCAATGACCGTGGCAGTGGTGGGATGGCGTCAAAACTTGCGGCTGCACGCATTGCATCATGGTCTGGCGTGCGTACCGTGATCGCCGCCGCCCAGCGAAAAAATGTCGTTGTCGACGCGGTAAATCAGGTCACTGGTGCAGGCACGCAATTTTTGCCACGCAAACGCGAACTAACCGCGCGCAAACTGTGGATTGCTTTCGCCGCCCAAGCCACCGGCTCGGTGACGGTCGATGACGGTGCGCGCGATGCCTTGTTGCGTCGGAGTGTTTCGCTGTTGCATGCTGGAGTCAAATCTGTGAAAGGTGATTTTGAAATCGGCGACACGATTGAAGTCTTAGACTCGTTCGGCTCGGTGATCGCTCGCGGCATGGCGGGCGTCTCGTCGGTGCAGGCCAGTGCTGGTGCGGGGCAAAGGAGCGCAGATTTAGGTGAAGGCATTTCAGCCGAAGTGATTCACCGCGACGACCTGGTGGTGTTGGCCAATTAATTGGCGAGTGTCTTAAATTGATTTGTCTTTTGTCGCAAGATGACGAACGCTAGGACTGCAGAGACTAGATATGCGAACGAGAAGGCCAGACCCAAGCCCAGGACGTCATATTTTTTAACCAACACGATCGCCAGAACAATGTTCAGGGCGTTTTCAAAGAGGTTGATGAAAAATGGCGTACGAGTGTCGCCGTAACTATAGAAACCGCGCAACACAAATAGATAAATCGAGAATCCCGATAGACCAATCGCCAGGCCTGAGAGCGCTCTGGCCGTATTGGTCGTGGCTGACGAGTCAAAGTTGCCATATTGCAACAGCAACTCGACGACGGGTTCGGCGAAGAAGAACAAAATGATTGAGGCGGGTATCGTCGCCAGCGCAGTCAGTCGGATACCCGAAAGAAACTTGCGGTCGAACTCATGACTGTTGCGTTGGCTCGCCGCACGGGCAAGTTCTGGTACGAAGGTCGTGGCTATTGAAACGGCCAACAAACCGTGTGGCAGCGAAAAAAAGGTGTAGGCCTTCGAATAGGCGTCGACATTGCCGCTGCCAGGTTGTGCCAAATTCTTGATCACCACGAGTGCCACTTGGTTGGCGGCGACGTATCCGATTGCCCAGCCAGAGAGTCTGAGCAACTGTTTGACAGCCGAATGCGATAGGTCGAAGTTCCACCCGAGTTGGGTTCCGCTGCGGCGCAGAGCAATGAACATGCCAAACGTCATCACGATTATGCCCGAAGTCGAACCCATGCCGAGCAGCCACTGCAACGATTTGTTGTCGACGACTTCGGCGAGCGTCGGCGGGTCGACATTGCTCACGCGACGAACGCAAAGCAGTGTCGCGATCGTGACGATGTTGGCGAGCACTGGTGTCCAGGCGGCTGCAAAAAATAATTTTCGTGCGTTCAAGATCGCGGTGATGATTGAAGTGACGCCATAGAAAAATATCTGGATCAAAAACAGTCGCGTGAGAGCGGTGCCCGCAGTACGAAAGACATCCGCATCAATTTGGTCGGCCGTGTTCAGCGAGAAAACACGAAAAATGAGTGGTGCCAAGACAACGGAAACAGCAGTGATGACGCCAAGAACAACGACCGAGACGCTGGCGATTGCGTTGACGGCATCGTCGTCATCGTCTTGCAAATGTCGGGTGAATAGCGGCACAAGTGTGGCGGCGAGAATGCCACCAAGCAACAACTCGTACACAACATTTGGGGCATTGTTGGCCATGTCGTATGCGTCGGCGAGAGCGGTCTGACCAACAACGACACCGAAAACAATGATTCGAATTAATCCTGTGAGCCGACTCAGCGCCGTGCCACTTGCAACGGTGAGATTGGCTCGCAGCAGACCCGAACGGGCAGTGGGCGTTGCCATGGGTTCTAATCGTATTGTGCTTTCGAGCGGCGTTGCGCTTAGCTGTAGCGAGCCTTGACGGCTAGGGTTATTCGGGTGAAACCACGCTTCAAAGATGTTGCTACCGTTCGCAGCGGGCTAAAAAAAGAAAATTATCTCGCCGATGATGGCATTGCAGGTGTCGTTTATCTGGCAGACCGTCTGGGCAAACCAGTGCTAATTGAAGGACCAGCAGGTACCGGCAAGACGCAGCTCGCAAAGAGCGTTGCCGAGATGACTGGCGCGCGATTGATCCGTTTGCAATGTTATGAGGGTCTTGATGAGTCCAAGGCGCTCTACGAGTGGAACTATAAGAAGCAACTTCTGCGCATTCAGGCTGACAAGAAAAGCGATTCGTGGAGCGAGGTGCACGACGACATCTTCAGCGAAGAATTCTTGTTGACTCGACCGCTGCTTGAGGCGATCACCAGCAAAGAACCCGTTGTGTTGTTGATCGACGAAGTTGATCGCGTCGAAGTCGAGACCGAGGCGTTGTTGCTCGAGATTCTTTCCGACTATCAGGTTTCGATTCCCGAATTGGGCACGATTACCGCCAAGCAGATTCCGTTGGTTTTTTTGACTTCGAACAACACGCGCGAACTTTCAGAGGCCCTCAAGCGTCGTTGTTTGTATCTGCATGTCGACTATCCAGACCTTGAGCGCGAGAAAGAAATCGTGCTGACTAAGGTGCCAGATATCAGCGATAATCTGGCGGATCAGATTGCCCGCATCGTGCGCAGCATTCGTCAACTTGACCTGAAAAAGGCTCCGTCTGTGAGCGAGACACTTGACTGGGCGCGCACTTTGATGCTGCTCGGCATCGAG
>SYNW01000063.1 GCA_005805045.1 Actinomycetota bacterium | reverse complement strand
CGGCAAATCGAGGAAAGATTTCGCACCACTACAAACCGTGACGATGTCGTGCGCAGCGATCGCGCCAAGATCGCTGCTGATGTCGCCGGTAGTTTCGGCGCCACGATGCACACCGCCGATGCCGCCAGTTGAAAAAACTTTTATCCCCGCGCGCGCAGCCAGCAACAACGACGACGAGACAGTCGTCGCGCCAAGAGTCCATCGCCCCGCCATCGCCGTACCCAGTTCGCGTTCGCCAACTTTTTTTGCAGGCCCACAAATAAGTGGCCACTCGGTTTCGTCAATGCCGACTCGAGCGACACCATCAAGCACGACGGTTATCGCTGGCACGGCATCAAAACTGCGAATCACCTTGGTGCAACGTGTCAATGCTTCAAGATTCGCCGGCGATGGCAGACCGAGGTTCGAAAAGATCGTCGACTCGAGAGCCACAACAGGTCGACTGTCGCGAAGTGCTTGCCCGACCTCATCGTTGATGCGAATTTCGAAACTAGTCATCAGGCATCCATTGTCGCGCCTGGGCTGCGCAAAACTCGTGCCGCAAGTTGGTGGCCAGCCAGCACGCAGTTATGCAATTGTTCGGCGGGTTGGTCGTGTGACGACTCGTATAGAGGTGTCTGTTCGAATCTCGTCAAAAAGCCCGCAGCGAAGGCATCGCCAGCACCGGTCGAGTCGACTATCTCGCCAACCGGGGCAACGGCGATCGTTGATCTGTCGGCTTTGTAGACCAGTGTCGTCGGCGCCGCGCCCGCTTTGATCACGACGATTTCAAGTTCAAGTGGTTGGGCTGCGAGGTTTAAGACCTCGGCCTCGTCTGTGTTGCAGAAAAATATCTTCGGATTCAATTCGGCGACAAGATCGCGAAATTTCGTGACACCAAAAGTTTTAATCAGCGATGCCGAAGACGCGTCGATTGAAACTGCGATGTTTTGCTCGCGTGCTGTTGCGATGCACTCGCGCGCAGCCTCTCCGAGTGGTTCGGAAAAAAGCGAATACGCAGGCACATGTAAAATCGAAATGCCGTCATGCCAATTTTTTGGTGCGTGTTCAAGTTGTGTTGCCGCCGCGCGGTCGGTCAGCATCGTGCGCTCGCCATCAGGTGAAACAATTACGACGATCGAACCGCTGCGACCCGAGCGCACGACACACGGCTCGACGCCCGATGTCTCGAGTGCGGCAACAAGTTGATCGCCAAGCGGGTCGTTGCCAATTTGAGCGATCAGTCGCGAACGAAATTTCGCCGAGTTAGTCGTGCTGGCGGTTTTCGCGGCTGCGGCGAAAACCGCAACATTCGACGCACTACCACCGCGCGTGCGAACAATTTTTGACGGAGTATCAGTGCCGTAACTTAATTCAGTCGGCAACCAAACGACGACATCTTCGACAAGATCGCCGATGACGCACAACACGTCGTGGCGAGATTAAACCGAGAGTAGGTCGCGAGCGCCAGTGTCGCTAGACGGATGACGCAACTTGCTCATTGCGCGCGCTTCGATTTGCCGAATGCGCTCACGAGTCAAGTTGAATGCCTCGCCAACTTCTTCGAGGGTTCGTGGCTCGCCGCGGTCTAGACCGAATCGCAACGCTAAAATTTCGCGCTCGCGTTCGTCGAGCGGCGCCAGCAAGCGAGTGATTTCTTCGGGCAACAACGCAGTTGCCGCGACTTCAAACGGCGATTCGGCAGAGCGGTCTTCGACAACGTCGCCAAGTTCGGCATCGCCGTCTTCGCGCAACGGCTCTGACAATGACAATGGCTCGGCAGCAAAGCGCAACGCCTCGGTAACTTTGTCGGCTGGCATTTCGACTTCTTCTGCCAATTCGGCGAGCGTGGCGTGTCGGCCGAACTTCAACTCGAGGCGTGACCGCGCCTTTTGCAAACGGGCGAGCGTGTCGCCGGCATGTACAGGGAGGCGAATCGTGCGACCCGTGTTGGCGATGCCGCGGGTGATCGCTTGGCGAATCCACCAAGTGGCATAGGTCGAAAACTTGAAGCCTTTGCGCCAATCGAACTTTTCAACGGCATGCATTAAGCCGAGATTGCCCTCTTGAATCAGATCGAGCAGCGGCAACCCAGAGGCCTGATATTTCTTGGCGATCGAAACGACCAATCGTAAATTCGACTGCACAAATTGTCGTTCGGCACGTGCACCGGCACGCACAACTTTGTTTAGTTCGCGTCGTCGCGTCGGGTTGACCTGTTTTTCAGTTTTCTTCAGCGTGGCTTCGGCCGATTTGCCTTCTTCGATCGCTTTTGCCAAACGAACTTCGTCATCTTTGGTGAGCAAAACATATTGACCAATATCTGTGAGGTAGAGCCGGACAAGATCTTCGTCGTCTCGGTCAATTCTCTCTTTGGCCACGAAATCCCCTTATTTAATTGGTCACACCCGGTGCGACACGCCTAACGATACCGACGAGGCGACAAAGCTACACGCGAAAAACGCAAGTTTTTTACCTGAAATTGTGGCTAGTCTTTGCCTTATGTCAAACCCAATTCTTAATGAAAAGAGTTTTGCAAAAGTTGTAGAGCGATCAGCGGGCGAAGCTGGTTGGGCTGCACCACAATCAGGTCAGCAAACTTATCGAGCGCCGATCTCAGATGGTCCAGTGTCGCCATACACCTCGACAGAGAAGATGACAGCGAGCGGCACCGCGAGTGCGGGCATGTTGCTGACATTGTTGTTGCTGGCGGCGGCGATTTTTGGTTGGTCGTCGGTTAGCGAGTCGGTTAACGGCGCGGTGCGGTTTCCAGCATGGACAATCGGCGGTGCGTTGGCCGGTTTCGTGGTGGCTTTGGTGCTCACTTTCAAACCCAAACTTTCGCGTGTGCTTGCGCCGATTTACGCTGTCGCCCAAGGCGTTTTCGTAGGGGCAATTTCCAAAGTTTTCAATACCGCCTACGACGGCATCGTGTTGCAGGCTGTCGGCATCACGCTCGGTGTGTTCGTCGTGATGCTCGTGCTTTATCGCACCGGCGTGATTCGCGTAACAGACAAAATGCGTCGTACGGTCATCGGTGCAACGATGGGCGTCGCGGTGTTCTACGGAATTTCATTCTTGATGAGTCTTTTCGGTGCGAACATTTCGTTTTTGAACAGTTCAAGTTTGATGAGCATCGGGTTTAGTTTGCTCGTCGCTGGTCTTGCGGCGATGAACTTGGCGCTGGACTTCGACTTCATTGAGCGTGGTGAGCAGGCAGGTCTGCCAAAATATTTCGAGTGGTATGCCGCCTTCGGGTTGTTAGTCACCATGGTCTGGCTATATCTCGAAATCTTGCGCCTCTTGGCCAAACTTCGCGACCGCTAAAACGCAACTGCTATTGCGCGCATTGTTTCAAGCGCTGAATTCGCGCGCGACACTTTGAAACTGGGCGAACTGTAGAATACAAAGTACCGATGACCTACATTCTCGGAATTTCTGCGCTTTATCACGACAGTGCCGCGTGCCTAATTAGAGACGGCGAAATCATCGCCGCAGCCCAAGAAGAGCGGTTTTCGCGCAAGAAACACGACTCACGATTGCCGCGTCACGCAACCAACTATTGCCTCGCCGAAGCTGGCATTACCGCCGCGCAACTCGATCATGTCGTTTTCTACGACAAGCCACAACTCAAATTTGACCGCATCGTCAAAACTCACATGGCGTATGCCCCGCGTGGTCGCAAGTCGTTTGCCGCTGCAGGCTCGCTGTGGTTCGGCGGAAAACTGCAAACCAAAGAGCAGATTCAAGAATTTCTCGACTTCTCGGGCAACGTTTTGTTCGCCGAGCATCACGAGGCGCACGCGATGTCGGCTTTTTATCCCTCACCGTTTCAAAATGCCGCCGTGCTCACGATCGACGGTGTCGGTGAGTGGGCGACGACGAGTCTTTCGATCGGTCGCGACAGTTCGCTCGAAGTGATCAAAGAAATTAAGTTTCCACACTCGCTCGGTTTGCTTTATTCGGCGTTCACAAGTTTCACTGGCTTCAAAGTCAACTCGGGCGAATACAAAATGATGGGTCTTGCGCCTTACGGCGAACCAAAATATGTCGACAAAATTCTCGACAACTTGATCGAAGTTTGCGACGACGGCAGTTTCAGATTGAACATGGATTACTTCGACTTTCCGGTCAGCAATCGCATGACCAGCCAGCGTTTCGCCAACCTGTTCGACGGCCCTGCGCGCCATCCAGAGTCAGAACTGACACAACGTGAAATGGATCTCTCGCGATCGATGCAAGAAGTTACCGAACTCGTTGTCGGTCGGCTGGGGCGCTATGCGCGTCAGTCAACTGGCATGAAAGACCTTTGCCTCGCGGGCGGTGTCGCGCTCAATTGCGTGGCCAACGGCAAACTCGTACGCGACAAAGTTTTCGACAATGTTTTCATTCAGCCAGCCGCTGGCGATGCCGGTGGCGCACTCGGCGCGGCGCTTGGCGTTTGGCACAAATATCTGGGCAAGCCTCGAGTTGCGAAAAACGGCGATGCAATGCGTGGCAGTTATCTTGGGCCAAAATTCGCCGATGATACAGTCACCAAGTTTCTCGACTCGCAACAAATTCGCTTCACGCAACTCGCACGTGCCGAACTCAACGAACGCGTTGCAGACTTG
>SYNW01000062.1 GCA_005805045.1 Actinomycetota bacterium | reverse complement strand
TTTTCGGTGACTGAATATGATCGAGCGGCGACTGCTTGGGCACGTAGCGCATTCATGCCCGCACCGCCAGCAGTGTCACCCCATGATGCTGGTGATTCGCGTGGCACGACGCCACGTAGATAATCGTCGAGGCGGGCGATGTTGATCGTTCGGTTTTCGTTCTTGGTGTTGTTCATCGCGCGAACGATGCCGCGGTAATAACGCACTTGATTTGCGCTTGCCGATTTTGGTTCGCAAAGACCGACCGTGTCGAGTGCTGATGCGGCGGGGTCTTGACTGGCGTTGGTGAGAAACGATGCGGTTTCGTTGAACTCACCGATCAGCGTGAAACCAGCAGCTTCGGGCGAGTCAGGTTCGTTAAGACACTTGCGCTCTCCTGAACCCCAAACTTGATAGACGCGCTGCGCGCCAGGCTTTTCGCGAGCGACCATGCTGGTAAACCGTCGACCTTGGTCGGGGTCTTCGAGCAATCGCATCGTGCCAGAGTCTGAAACGACGCCAGTTTGCTTGTTGTTCATCACGCTCAGCCAAGTTGTCATATCTTGATTTGGCGCTTCAAGATTCGATCGCGAGTTGCCCGTTGCCCCGCCGTAATAAAAGTCGAGTATTTGCTCCCACGACCAGCCGTGAACAGTTGCCCAGCCGTAAGCACCGTATTGGCTCAGACCGCGACCATGGCCAAAACCGCGACCGTAAATAATCACACCGCCGGGCAGTTGACCAAGTTCGGCGTGGGCGAGTTGCGCAGGTGCGAGCCCCGCAACAAGTGTTGCGATGCCAAATAATGCGACGAAGCGTCGTTTATATGAGATTGGGGGTATGCGCATAGAGAATTAGAACTCCCTTGCCCGCGCGATCAGCCTACTTGAAATTAAGCGACAACTTCGGTTGCCGGAAGCGCGTCGCGTTGTTGCACGACGACACCGATCAGGACAAAACTGATGCCGATCAAGTCTGTGATACTTGGCACCTGATTTAAAAACAGCAATCCAAAAATAGTTGCTGTGACTGGCAGCAATGCGAGCAATACGGAGAATCTGCGCACAGGAATGCGTCGCAACGTGAATTGGTCGATGCCGTAGCCAATTGCATTTGACAAAACGCCGACCAAAAAGCATGTTGCGAGAATCCATGGTGCGCTGAATGCGGGGCCGACATCTGGCGCACCGAATGGAGCGATAAAAAGAGCACCGATCAAAAGGCCGATGCCAAGACCAGAAACGCCGCGGTCAAAACTTGCGACCTTCGACCCAATCACGATGTACAGCGCCCACATGATCGAAGCCAGAAAGATAAAAAGCAAACCCAACGGTTCGTTGCCGAGCTCGAGACCGGACAAAATCACGACACCGATTACTGCCAAGATGAGGGCGATGGCATTACGGCTCGTGCGGGTACGAAGTGCGGCGACGGTAATTGGTCCGATGAATTCAATCGCCACACCTTTGCCCAGATCGAGGTGTTGAATGGCCAAGTAGAAGAATAAATTCATTAGCGCCGTTGAAACACCGAACAGGCTGACGCTAATCATCTGTTGGCGCGACCAGTGGCCGCCGAGCCTTAACGATTTAGCCGAGAATGCCAGCAAAAAAATTGCCGCACCGATCACGCGCAGCCAAGCGACACTGGCTGGTGCGAGGTCGTCGAACAAGCCAACTGCGATGACCGCACCGCAGTACTGACCCAGGGCTGAAACTATGAATAGAAATTCGGGCGGTGCCGTGCTTGCAAAACGAGTTAATCCGCGCGAGGCGGCATTTGAGCTCAATCGAAAAGATCTGGGTCTGTGCGACAAATTTCTTCCCACAGAGGTTGAAATTGCAACCAACCTGCGGCTGGAAATGCCGTGAGATCGCGCGTGTAACTTGCCACCTCGTGAGAAATTAGTTTTGGCGTGCCGGCGGCTTCGGCCATCAGTTGCGCTTGGCAAGTTCGCTCCATGGTGATAAACCAGAATGCCGCGGCGTCAACCGTGTCGCTGACGGTGAACAAACCGTGATTTTGATGAATCGCCGCTTTGCCTTTCGGAAACTTCGCGGCGATTTCTTGACCGGCGGCGACCTCGAACACGACTGCGCCGCCTTGCTCGGTAATCACAGTGTGGTCTTCATAGAAATAGCACGAGTCTTGGGTGATCGGGTCAAGTTTGCGACCGAGTGACGACCACGACTTGCCGAATGGCGAGTGGGCGTGGGCAGCGGAAATGACATCGGGGCGAGCCTGGTGAATTGCCGCGTGAATGCAAAATGCCGCGCGATTAACCGGCTGCGAACCGTAAACGACTTCGCCGTCATGATTGACGAGAATCAAGTCGCTGACCCGCATGTAGCGAAAACTTTTCGCAAACGGGTTGACCCAAAAGTGATCTGTGAACTCTGGGTCGCGCACTGTGATGTGGCCCGCTACACCCTCACCAAAACCAAGTCGACCGAAGATTCGCATCGCACCCGCGAGTTTTTCTTTGCGATGCTGGCGATCTTGTTCGAGTGTCGCGAACTTTGGTGGCGCGAGTTGCGTCACAGTTTTTGGCGTGAGTTCGACGCCGTCGATAATTTTCTTCGTGCTCGTTTGATTTTCGATGATTGCCATGACTTCAGGTTACGACAAGGCGAGCAAGGCCGCGTTGACGAGTTGCTCCGGCAATAGGTCGAAAGTGCCGTAAAGTTCGGCAATTGAGCCCGATTGACCAAATTCGTCGACGCCAACAGGCACCGTTCGAGCGCCGAATATTGATCCCAGCCAGGCCAGCGAATGGCTCGCCGAGTCTTGCACCGTGAGAATCGGCAGGCGACGCTCTGATTCATTTAGTAGTGCACCGAATTGGCCGACATTGTGCGTCGTGACACCGTTGCGAGTTGCATTTTGTTGCGCGGCGCGCCAACCGCGATAAATGCGATCGGGCGAGCAAATATCCAGCACCAGCGCGTTGATACCTTCGGCTTCGAGCAGTTTTGCCGCGGCCACTGCCTCGGGAATGACGCTGCCGGTTGAGGCGATAACCAAATCGGCAGGTTGGTTTTCGTTCGGTTCACGCAATCTATATCCACCAGCCAAGACATCGGCGCGCAACGCATCAGCGCCATGCTTTGTCAGGAGTTCTTCAAATGGTGTTTGATCGATTGGGCGAGTTGAGAGTCGCAGATACATGCTGTCGCCATCGGGTGTGCTGAGTCGATCGAGGCCGTTGCAAATCAACCAGTCGAGTGTGCGCGCAAAACACGGCTCGGCATAAGTCATGTTCGGCAACTCGAGACCGAGCGAGGTTGTGACGGTGCTCTGGTGCGCGCCACCCTCTGGTGCGAGGGTGACACCAGACGGCGTGCCGACCAAAATAAATCTCGCCCCGTTGTAGAGCGCATAGATCAGTGCGTCGAGACCACGACACACGAACGGGTCGTAAACCGTGCCGATTGGCAACAAGTGTTCGCCGTGCAATTCATGGCCGAGCCCGAATGCATGCAACGCCAAGAATAAGTTCATCTCGCTTAGACCGAGTTCGAGGTGTCGACCCTCGGGGCCCTCGTTCCAGCGCAACAATCGGTCGTCGCCCAAATAGTTTGGTTGCGCATCAGAGCTGAACACACCGAACTTGTTTATCCAGCCGCCGAGGTTCGTGCTGATGCTGACATCAGGCGACATCGTGACCATGCGCTCGGCGACTTCGGATATCGCGCCGAGACCAGTCAACAGTCGACCGAAAACTTCTTGAGTTGAAATTGGTTTTTTGCCGATCGCCAGACCGACTTCGTGTGGAACCTTGAGTATCGGTCGCTCAGGCAATTGTTTATTGTTGATATCGCCACCCACGGCGCGACAGACTCGGTCTTCTTCGCTGTCGCGGGTGAATTGATCCCACTCAGTTTCGGGAGTCAAGCCATTTTGAATGCGCAACTCGTTGATCTGCTTTTCTGAGAGCAGCGCGGCATGGTTGAGGGGATCACCCGCAATCGGCAAGCCCCAACCTTTGACCGTGTAGGCGAAGATGACGCTCGGTTTGTCGGTGACCAGGTCGCACTCGCGATAGGCGTCGAGCAACATCTCGATGTCGTGGCCACCGAGGTTTTGCACGAGCGGTGCGAGATCATCGTCTGAGACATCGTTGATGAAGGCGATTACTTCGCTCGGGGCACCGTCTAAGAATTTCTCACGAAGCGCCGGGCCGTGCACAGCGAACAAACTTTGATATCGCTCATTCGACATGTCGTCGATGTATTGGCGCAATGATTCGCCTCCTGGTTGGGCAAATGCCGATTGCAGTTTGTGGCCGTATTTGGCTTCGATCACATGCCAGCCGGCGTCTGCAAAAAACTCGGCGAGTTTTTTGATCTTCATGCCGGGCACAACTCGGTCAAGGCTTTGCCGGTTGGCATCGACGATCCACATCACGTTGCCGAGACCTTGCAGCGATGGGTCGGCGATTGCTTCCCAAATGTTGCCTTCGTCGAGTTCGGCATCTCCAACTAGGGCGATGAACCGCGCCGCCGGTCGTGGTGCAAAGTGTGAGTCAATATAACGACGGACCATCGAAGCAAACAACGGGGCGACGGCACCCAGACCAACCGAGCCAGTTGAGAAGTCGGCAACATCTGGATCCTTGGTTCGACTCGGGTAACTCTGCAAACCGCCTAGCGTGCGTAGGCGTTTTAGATATGACTTGTCAAGTTCGCCAGTGAGATATTTGATCGCATGGAAAATTGGTGACGCATGAGGTTTGACCGCGACTTTGTCGTCACCATTCAAGTGACCAAACCAAAGCGATGTCATGATGCTGACGACCGAAGCACTGCTAGCCATGTGCCCACCAACTTTTACGTTGAACTCGGCGTCTCTGCCACCGGGTGCAGGCGCGCTTTCGCGTTCGCGATTGGCGTAGTCAACCATGCGTACTGCGAGCCAGAGCACTCGTTGTTGAATTCGTTCGAGCACGTCGATATCGGCGAGGTTTTCTTGCCCCACTGCTTTTTTGCCCATTCGCCAATTATGGCTTATCGTAAGAGGTCTTGACTATGCCGCGTGAACTGAAACCTGCCGAGATGGCGGCCCCAGCGGCCAGATATGCGCACGGCGTGCATGTGCCCGCAGGTTATGAGTTGATCGTCACTTCTGGGGTCGTGCCGACGCGACGTGATGGCAGCGTGCCGGCGAATATCGGCGAGCAGGCGAGTGTAGTTTGGCAAAATATTTTGGCGATTCTGGCCGAAGGAAAAATGAAAGCGGGTGACATAATTTCGGTGACGACTTATGTTGTCAGCACATCTGACGCCTCTGATCTGTCCGCGAATTTAAAGATTGTGATGGCTGCGCGTGATGCGGCATTGAATGGCCATCTGGCAGCGAGCACTCTCGTAACCGTTCCTGCGTTAGCCAAGCCCGAGTGGTTAATGGAGATCTCCGTGCTCGCGGCGAGGCAACCAAACTCGTAGCCTTGAGATTGCATTATGACTGATAAGAAAACCGACTCGGGTATTGAGATTGAACCCCTATATTCAGGCGAGTCGTTGGGTGGTTTTGACGCGAAATCAAAACTTGGCTCTCCTGGTGCGGCGCCATACACCAGAGGCATCTACGAGACGATGCATCGGGATCGTTTGTGGACGATGCGCCAGTATGCGGGCTTCGGTACGGCTGCCGACACGAATGAGCGGTTCAAATTTTTGTTGAACGCGGGGCAGACAGGTTTGTCTTGTGCGTTCGATCTGCCGACGCAGATGGGTTACGACAGCGACCATCCGCGCGCAGCGGGCGAGGTCGGCAAAGTTGGCGTGGCGATCGACTCGATCGAAGACATGCGCGTTTTACTCGCCGATCTGCCTCTCGACATGGTGACGACATCGATGACGATCAATTCGACGGCGGCGGTGCTGTTGTTGCTTTACGAATTGGTGGCAGAAGAACGCGGCGTCGCGTCGACCGAAATTTCTGGAACGATTCAAAATGACTTGTTGAAAGAATATATTGCTCGTGGAACATATATTTACCCGCCGCGACCGTCAATGCGCATTATCACCGATATTTTTGCGTATTGCGCCAAGCACGTTCCGAAGTGGAACACGATCTCAATCTCGGGTTATCACATCCGTGAGGCGGGCTCGACTGCCGTGCAGGAACTTGCGTTTACCTTGTCAAATGCGATTGCCTATGTTCAGGCGGCGGTCGACTCGGGGCTTGACGTCGACGATTTCGCGCCACGCTTGAGTTTTTTTTGGAACGGGCACAATAATTTTTTTGAGGAAGTCGCCAAGTTTCGCGCCAGTCGTCGCATGTGGCACGAAATCATGTCGAAGCGATTCGGGGCCAAGAATCCAGCCAGTTTGTTGATGCGATTTCACACACAAACTGGTGGTTCGACACTTACGGCCCAACAGCCGCAG
>SYNW01000061.1 GCA_005805045.1 Actinomycetota bacterium | reverse complement strand
TCCGGATCTGTGGCCATCTCTGGATGGTGCAGATCTGGTTGTTTTGTTGGGTAGTTGGTGGTCGGTCTATTGGCCAGATCTCGCCAAGAACGTGCGCGCCGAATGTGAATTGATTTTGGAAACACATCGGCGAGGCATACCGATGTTCGGCATTTGCTATGGCGCACAGATTATGGCCACGGCATTTGGTGGCTCAGCGCAACGCGCAGAGCACCACGAGATCGGTTGGCACGAAGTTTCTGCAGGGCCACCCAACGAAGTAATTTCTGGCAAGTGGCTGCAGTGGCATTACGACACTTTCACCGTGCCTAAGTCGCTCGAGGTTCTTGCCACCAGCCCCGCCGGGCCACAAGCGATTCGTGCCGGTCGCTCGTTCGCGACGCAATTTCATCCTGAAGCGACTGAACAAATTGTGCAAAGGTGGGCGAGCGAATCTGGTCGAGAAGAACTGGCCAAAGTTGGTCTAAAAGCCAGCGAACTCATTGCCCAAACGAGCAGAGAGGTCGCGCAAAGTGCCCCCGCGGCGGCACGTCTTGTGGATTGGTTCATGGATTATTCAGCCAAGTAAAACCAAAGCGAGTGCATTCTTTCACAATCGCCCAAAGTGGTTCTTAGTTAAACCGATAACGCTCGCGCAGACTAGTTTTAAATGGGTATGTCTACCTTTCTACGGTCGTATTTAACTGTCGTTTGGTTTGGCTTGGCGGCCGTGGCGGTGGCCGGGTTGCTGTTGTGGATCGCATCCATCGTGCGCCCGAATCGCCCGAATCCCGAAAAAATGCTGACATACGAAAGCGGTGTCGATCCGGTTGGTCACGGCTGGTCGCAGAGTCAAGTGCGCTATTACATTTTCGCGCTTTTGTTTGTCGTGTTCGACGTTGAAGCAGTTTTTATCTTTCCGTGGGCCACCCAACTCGAGCGATATGGCGTATTTGGTCTGGTTGAAATGGGTGCGTTCGTTTTTATTTTGTTGCTTGGTTTGATTTATGCGTGGCGTAAAGGTGTGTTGCGATGGGTTTAATTGATCGCGGCCGACTGCCGAAGCCGCTGACATCACTTTTCAATTTGGGTCGCTCGTATTCTCTTTGGGTTTATCAATGGGGATTGGCATGTTGTGCAATCGAAATGGGTGCGGCGTTTGGTTCGCCGCGCTACGACGTGATGCGTCTCGGCGTTATTCCGCTGCCGGCAAGTCCGCGTCAGGCAGACCTCGTCGTAATTTCGGGTACCGTCACCGACAAAATGGCGCCGGTTATTCGTCGTCTTTACGAACAGATGCCTGAACCAAAATATGTAATCAGCATGGGCAGTTGCGCCAACTGTGGGGGCCCGTATTGGGACAGTTACTCGGTGACAAAGGGTGTCGATCAAATTATTCCGGTCGATGTTTATGTGCCTGGTTGCCCGCCCCGCCCCGAAGCATTGCTCGAAGGCATCGTGCTGTTGCAGCAGCGAATCAAGAACGAAGACATGGGTGCGCGTTGGCGTGGCGAGGGAACAAAGTCAATGGATGCAGTTTCAGATGGTGCTGAACTTGCGGAGCGCAAAGGTGAGACAGTTGTTGTCAACAGCTGATTTTTATGAGCACCACTTCTAACACTCAGCCTCGTATTACTTCTGTTGCAGAGGTGAAGGCGGCTCTCGGTGATCGACTCGTCGACTCTTTTCATAAAGAAGATCTGTGGCTCCGCGTGCGCACCGATGCATGGAAGTCGTCGATGCGAATTTTGCGCGATGCAGTGGGGTTTCAATATTTTTGTTTCCTTTCGGCAATCGACTGGATGCCATCGCCTTACGGTCGTGGTGAAGACGACCCAACAGAGCCAGCACCCGAGCGTGACACAACTATTCGCCAGGGCTACGCGGGTGGTGAAACTCGCATGCAGGTGTTCGCTCGAGTCACAAATCCGGTTACGCATGTGAGTGTGGTCGTCAAGGTCGACGTTCCAGACGATTCACTTACCATCGAGTCGATTCACGACGTTTTTGCGGGCGCCAACTGGCATGAACGAGAGACTCACGAAATGTTCGGCATCAAATTTGATGGCCATCCTGACTTGCGCAATATGTATCTGCCTGTCGACTTTGAAGGATTTCCGCTTCGTAAAGACTTTCCGCTCCTTGCTCGCATGGTCAAGCCGTGGCCTGGCATCGTGGATGTTGAGCCGTTGCCGGGCGGAGATGACTCGGGCGATTCGAGCGACGGTGATGCATCGTGACAATGCTCGGTGATCGTCAGCAACTTTCATACATCGCAGCACAGGCGGCGGACGCACGGCTGAATCTTGAACTCGAGACCGAGGGTATGACGCTCAATATTGGTCCGCAACATCCCGCGACCCACGGCACGCTTCGAATCATTGCTCGTCTAGATGGTGAGCAAGTTGTATGGGCCGAACCAGCATGCGGTTATATGCACCGTGGTTACGAAAAACTCACAGAAGTGCGCACATATCCGCAAGTCACGACTCTTGTCAACCGCATCGACTGGCTTGGAAGTTTTGCCAACGAGGTACCGTTCATTTTGGCTGCCGAAAAGTTGATGGAAGTTGAAGCACCACCGCGCGCTCAACATATCCGAACGATTTTGTTTGAACTTTCACGCATCGCCAACGTTTCGCTCTTCTTGGGTGATCTCGGAGTTCAACTTGGCGCTATCACGCCAGTGTTTCTTGCGTTTCGTGATCGTGAATATGTATTGAATTTGATCGAATCAGCAACTGGTGGCCGTTTTCATCCGAACTTTGACCGCATCGGTGGCTTGAAAGACGATCTCCCGGCTGGCTGGATTGATGAGACTCGTGCAGTGATGAAAAAGCTTCGCGGTTTCTGCGATCAGATCGAAGACTTGTTGTTCGGCAACGAAATTTTCCAATCCCGAACTCGAGGTATCGGTGTGATTCCACGAGATGTTGCTCTGCAGTACGGTCTTTCTGGCGCCAACTTGCGCGCGAGCGGCGTGGACTGGGACTTGCGCCGTGATCACCAATTACCGATGGCGTGGAACAAAGCCGACTGGAAAGTCTGGACACACCCCGATGGCGACAGTTTCGCTCGTTGTTGGATTCGTCTGCAAGAAACTCGTGAGTCGACAAAAATTGTCGACCAACTATTGGGTTCGATACCTGCCGGTCCGGTTATGGCCAAAGTGCCGAAGATCATCAAGGTTCCAGAAGGTGAAGCCTGGGTTTCAACTGAGAATCCACTCGGCGAGATGGGTTACTACATCGTTTCGCGTGGTGATCTTGGTCCGTTCAGGGTGAAGATTCGCTCGGCAAGTTTCAACAATATTTCGATTACACCCTGGTTGTTGCGCGGCGTGTATGTGCCGGACATCGTGACGATTTTGGCTTCTCTTTATTTCATTCTCGGAGACATTGATCGATGAGCCCATTGCTCGCTGAGATTCCATATTGGGGAGAATCATTGTTGCGGGTGTTGGGTGGGCTGGTTGCCGTGCTGCTGCCGGCAGGAACGATCGTTTATGTGTTTTTGTTCAAGATGATGTCTTTCATGCAGAGTCGACTTGGCCCGATGGAAGCTGGTCCTTATGGCTCGATGCAACTTTTCGCCGAGGTGGGAAAGTGGTTGCAGAAAGAAGACATTGTGCCCGAGCGTGCCGACGCACGAATCTTCAAGATGGCACCGGTGATTGTCTTGCTGAGCACCTTCTTGCTCGTCGTGGTTGTGCCGTTTGGTCCTGATGCTCTGTTCACCGATTTAGAAACAGGCATCTTTTACGCGCTTGCAGTTTCTTCGGTCTCTGTTCTTGGAATTTTGATCGCCGGTTGGTCAAGTGCAAATAAGTATTCCCTGCTGGGTGGTTTGCGTGCAGCCGGTCAATTGATCGCCTACGAGTTGCCGATGGTTTTGGCCGTCATGGGTGTTGTGATTCAAGCTGGCACGATGAATCTGCAAAAGATCGTTGTTGCGCAAAACTCTGGGTCGATGTTCGGCATTGATGCTGTTGGACATCCATATGTGATTAGCCAGTTCGTCGGCTTCGTAATCTTTATGATCGCAATTCAAGCCGAATTGACTCAGGCTCCGTTTGATATGCCGATCGCAGAAAGCGAACTCGTCTCTGGCTACATGACCGAGTACTCAGGTTTTCGTTTCTTGATTTTCTTTATCGGAGAGTTCGCCACCGCGGGTGTCTTTGCGATGATCGCATCTGTGTTGTTCCTCGGGGGTTGGGGCGTGCCGTTCTCGTGGTTCGGTTGGACATCAATAGATGAAGTCGACAACTGGATGAATTTCGCCGGGCCGTTGATTATGTTCACCAAGATGATGCTGATCGTGTTCATCATCATGTGGATTCGATTTAGTTATCCGCGTCTTCGTGAAGACCAGTTGCAACGATTTGCCTGGAAGGGCCTGATACCAGTTGCTTTGGCCAACATTATGTTTACCTCAATATTGAAAGTGGTGTTCTAGTGCCAAAAGTGCCTGGGTTAGTAAAAGGTCTCGGCGTAACGCTCGGTACTTTGTTCAATACGGCGACGAAGGGGGCTAACACCGTTCAATATCCCCACGAGAAAGAAACTCCACCGATTCGCTCGCGTGGTGTAATTGCTCTGCATCAAGACAACTGCACTTCATGTATGTTGTGTTCGCGATCGTGCCCCGACTGGTGCATTTATATCGAAGCGCACAAAGAACTTGCACCGCCGCGCCGCGAAGGTGGTAAGCCGCGTCAAGTCAACCTGCTGGATCGTTTTGATATCGACTATGCGTTGTGCATGTACTGTGGCATCTGCGTCGAGGTTTGTCCGTTCGATGCTCTCTTCTGGAGCCCAGAATACGAATACTCTGAGCCGAACATTGCCGACTTGTTGCACGACAAAACAAAACTAAGCGAGTGGATGGAAACCGTCCCTGAAGCACCGGCACTCGAGGCCGGCGCCGACAAGAAGAAGAAATAACAGAAGGACCGGCGCAGTCGTGGTCGCTCAAAATATAGGTTTTTGGATAATCGCAGTGCTGATGATCGTGGCTGCTTTGCGAGTTGTGACGACCAACAATGTTGTGCACGCCGCACTTTGGCTGGTCATGGTTTTGGCTGGTGCTGCCGGTCAGTACATCTTGTTGGCTGCCGAGTTCGTCGCGATCACTCAAGTACTCGTATATATAGGTGCGGTTATGGTGCTGTTTCTTTTTGGAACGATGTTGACTCGTGCGCGCATCGGAGCCGAGTCAGATCTCAATAACTCATACAAAAAACTCGGCATACCGGTGGGTCTGATAATGCTTGTCGCGATGGGTCTTGCCTTGACCAGATCGTTCGGCGATGAACAGTTGCCTGACTCGGCAAAAGTCGTTTCGACTCAAGAAGTCTCGGATCAGATTTTCGGCCCTTACTTGCTGCCGTTTTGGGCGCTTTCGTTCGTGTTGTTGGCGGCGGTTGTTGGCGCAATAGTTTTGGCGAGAAAGGACTGACCTGATGTTCGTAAATCAGTTCCTGTTCTTGGCTTCTGTGCTGTTTTGCATCGGCGTCTACGGCGTGATCGCTCGCAAGAACGCAGTCTTGATGTTGATGTCAATCGAGTTGATTTTGAATTCGGTGAATATCAACCTGCTGACATTCGCGCTTCGCAATGGTTCGACCGATGGTCACACTTTTGCGCTGTATATCATCGCGGTCGCGGCCGCCGAAGTGGGTGTCGGTCTTGGTCTGGTCTTGCTCGTTTATAGAAACAAGAAAACGATTTCAGTGGATGACTTGTCGGAGATGCGCGGATGAACTTGCTTGCCAAAGAATCTGAAGTTCTCGCACCGCTGGCAAC
>SYNW01000060.1 GCA_005805045.1 Actinomycetota bacterium | reverse complement strand
CCTCTTGAAAGTGCGGGACTCGCGATACTTACGGCTCATCTGTTGCCGAATGACGCATTCAACTCGGTGTCCACCGTCGCGCGCGAAATCATGGGCCTGGCAACCTCCGGCCCTCATGTCGGATCAACGGCGAATTTGATGCTGACGCCTGCAGATTCGATGCGAGAAGCCATCGCCAATATGCCAGGGCGGACCTTAGTTTTTTATAAAGGAAAAGTGACCAGCAACCGTTTGGCTCTCGCCAACTAATCAACTATTGTCTAGGCGTGGCTGGGGCACTGGGGTTCAAAAATGTCGGCATGACGTTTCCCGACGGCACGAAAGCTCTTGGTGGCGTTAGTTTTGATATCAATCTTGGCGAATTTGTAACGGTTGTCGGCCCATCTGGTTGTGGCAAATCGACTTTGCTGCGTATTGCATCAAATCTTGAAGTGGAGACTGAAGGCAAGTGCGAAATCGACCGTAACAGCATCGGTTATGTTTTTCAAGATGCGACACTGTTGCCTTGGCGCAACGTACGAAAAAATATTGAAATTATTGCCGAGTTACATGGAATCGAAAAGACAAAGCGCACCAAGTTGGCGCAAGACGCCATCGATCTGGTGGGTCTAACGGGTTTCGAAGACAAGTATCCCCGCCAATTGTCCGGCGGAATGCGAATGCGAGCATCACTCGCCCGCTCATTGGTGATGAAACCGCGGGTATTCTTGTTTGACGAACCTTTCGGTGCCCTAGACGAGATCACGCGCGAACGACTGAATGACGAACTTTTACGATTGTTTCAGATCGAAGGTTTTGCCGGTTTGTTCATCACTCATTCGATTGCCGAAGCCGTTTATATGTCCACCAAAGTGTTGGTGATGTCGGCTCGACCTGGACAAATCGTTGAAAGTTTTGATATTCCGTTTAGTTACCCACGTGCACACTCGTTGCGATATGAACCCAAATTTGCAGAAATCTGTGGCGAAGTTTCGCTCGCACTTCGTGGAGCCTTGGTGTGACCGTGACGAACAGCATCGAAGAGACAAGCACGATAGAAAAGTCAGCGCCACCAAGTTTGCGAGTTGACGATGCGCCACGCGAGACCAAAGACCGCAATCTTGTCAGCGACTTCGCCGGGCCGATAGTCGTCTTCGTGATCTTTATCAGTTTGTGGTATTTATTGTCGACCCAAGTGTTGCCACCCCAAAAGAGATTTTTGTTGCCTACTCCTCATCGGGTGATTGAAGAGGGTTTTTTGACCTGGTCGGTTGGTGAGCAACGTGGCTTAAAGCCGATATTACGGTCACTATGGGACTCGATCAAGATCGCCGTAATCGGTTTGTTCATTACGATCCTGATCGGCACAACGCTTGCCACGCTGATGGCAACTCGGCGATGGATGGAGCGGGCAACTTGGCCGTATCTAGTGGCGTTGCAATCTGCGCCAATTTTGGCGATGACACCCCTCATTCGAGCATTGATCGACGGCATACGACTGCAGCGGATATTGGTTGTCGTACTCATCGCGTTTTTCCCAATTGTCAACAACACACTTTTTGGTCTGCTTTCGGTCGACAAAAGTCAACACGAGCTATTTTCGCTGCACGGTGCGAGCAAATTCACGCGACTGCGCAAACTTCAGTTTCCCGCTGCAATGCCGAATATTTTTGTTGGTTTGCGCATCTCGGCCGGTCTGTCGGTAATTGGTGCGGTCGTCGGCGATTTCTACTTTCGCCAAGGTGGTGTCGTCGGTATTGGCGCTCAAATTGACATCTACCGAAGCCGGCTATGGGGATCAGAATTGATAGCCGCGATCATTTTGGCGAGTATTTTCGGTTTAGTGGTGTTCATTTTGTTCGGGCTCCTTTCAAAAGTAGCTATCGGCAAGTGGCACACAACTACACGAGGTCAGTAGCGACCTTTGACAAAAAATAAAATGATAAGTTAGGCAACGTAAGTGAAAGTAATAGATACTTGAAGGTAATTTAATCCAGCCCCAGACAACAACAGGAGAAACAAATGAGAAGAAAAGCAACTGCACTTTTCAGTGCATTGTGCTTGGTCACACTTGCCGCTTGCGGTAGTGATGACGACACAGCAACTGAAGAAGCAACAGAAGAAGCAACAGAAGAAGAGGCTGCGCCAGCAGAAGAGACGACCACAGATGCCGTTTCACTTGCTGGTATTTGCCCCGACACAATCACCTTCCAGACTGACTGGAACCCAGAGTCTGAACACGGATTCTTGTACAACATGGTCGGCGAAGGTTACGAAGTTGACGCTGCAGGCGTTCGAGTAACTGGACCACTCGTATCTAAGGGCGCTGATACTGGCGTCAAGATTCAAGTTCGTGCCGGTGGACCCGCTGTAGGTTTCAGTTCACCAACATCGTTGATGTACCAAGATCCAGAAATTTTCTTGGGCTTCGTCAGCACCGACGGTGCAGTGCAAGATTCGGGCGAATTCCCAACGATGACCGTTGTGGCTCCGTTCAACATCAATCCGCAGATCATTATGTGGGACCCGGCAACATATCCGAACGTCAAAGTAATTGCCGATCTCAAGGCAACTGGCGCAAAGGTTCGTTACTTCGGTGGCGCGGCTTACATGGAGTACTTCACGGCAAACGGCATCCTTGATGCAAAGCAAGTCGACGGAAGTTACGACGGCAGTCCTGCCAACTTCGTAGCTGACGGCGGCAAGGCCGCACAGCAGGGTTTCGCGACTTCCGAGCCTTACTACTACGAGAACGTGCTCACAGACTGGGCAAAACCCGTTGCGTATCAGACAGTTCACGACGCGGGTTGGACGGCATATGCCCAATCTCTTGGTGGCTTGCCTGAAACAATCGCCGCGAATGGCGACTGCTTGAAGCTGCTTGTACCAATGATCCAGCAGTCACAGGTTGACTACGTGACAGATCCGGCTCGCGCTAACGCGCTGATCCTCGACCTTGTTGCTCAGTACAACAATGGTTGGTTGTATGACGCTGGTCAGGCTGCAGCAGCAGTTGAACTCGGTCTCGCTAACAAACTCATTGCAAATAGCCCAGACGGAACTTTGGGTAGCTTTGACTTGGATCGCGTGACAGCATTCATTGCCACTGCGGTGCCGGTGTACACCAAGATTGGCGCAAAGATGCAGGACGGCTTGACCGCTGCTGACATTGTCACCAACGAATTTATTGATCCGTCAATTACATTGCCATAACGATCAATAGTTAGAAACTGATTCCTCGGGGGGCGTTCGCGCCCCCCGAGAGTCATTTATCGGCTTAAAAATTATCTGCCGAAGTTGAAAGTTGAGACTTCGGCGAGGGCTTCGGAAAAGTTTGTTACTGCAGATGCGAACATTCGAGCGCCAAGTTCAGCGGTAGCCAGCGTCGGGTCGCCGATATGGCCTTCGACGAAAAAATCGTTCGAAAGCCAACCGAAACTGACGGCGCCACCGAAGCGCACATGTTTATTCAGTGCGATTTTTTCGGGTACACGGCGCACGGCTTTCGACATATCGACAAGGTCGGGCCGCAGATGCAACATCAACGAGGTTTCGTCCGTCCCACCATGAATCCCCATACCGAGTTCACTTTGCGCCGATGCGCCACCTTGATCTGGGGGCATCGACGGATGTGCGGTGAAAGTTTGCAAACCATAATTAAGGCGCAATTCGCGGTTGACCACATTCAACAACGCTGAGTTGCCACCGTGACCGTTCAGAAAGACGAGCTTTTGACCATTCGTGCGCGCAACGCACCTGCCGATGTCGTCTAAAACGCTCAACATTGTCGTCGCCGACAACCAAATCGTGCCCGGCGCCCAAGCATGCTCGTTCGACTTCGTATACGTCAATGAGGGCAACAACCAAACATCGAGACTCTCACCCACCCGAGCAACAGTGGCTTCGGCCACAGCGGTCGCAACAACCTCATCGGTGTTCAACGGTAAATGCGGACCATGCTGCTCGATGGCGCCAAGTGGCTGCACAAAAATTGACCGTGAAGTGATCTTGTTCACGACATCGGGGCCACGCAGATCGCCAAGGCGACGAATCGAATTTGACATGACAAATACCCTACCCAAGTGGCAATATAGAGCGTGGCAACAGCCGACATTTCAAAGCGATTTGATTCAATCATCGTTGGCGGTGGACACAACGGTCTCGTCTGTGCTGCTTATCTCGCCAAGGCTGGTCAGCGAGTCTTGGTCATTGAAGCACGCAATGAAGTCGGTGGCACGGCTTCAAGCGAGACATTCTCGGGTGTAACGGTCAATATTTGTAATTGCGATCACCTGACTTTTCGTACCACCGGCGTCAGCGAAGATCTCGAACTTGCCAAACACGGTCTCAGATACCTCGACGTTGACCCGACACAACTCGCAACCTCATGGACCGATCGCCGTATCTGGCCACACTTTCGCGACAAAAAACAGACAATCGACGTAATCAAACACTTTTTCGGCGACGAGGCAGATGGTTATCGTGCCTACCTTCGCGATGCCATGCCGATTGCCGAAATGATCATCGATGCCGCCAGCCAGCCCCCAACACGGCGATCGCTAATAGGCAAAGTTGTCGCTCGTCGCGGAAAAGGTGTCACCACGATGTTGCGCTGGAGCAAAATGTCATCGGCACAAGTTCTGAATAAATATTTCAGGTCAGAGTTACTGATCGGACCAGCCCTTGTCACGGGCCCGACTGTCTGGGGTGTTTCCCCGCACACACCGGGCACCGGCCTCGCCGCCCTCACCTACGCGATGCGCCACGTTTCTAAAGTTGGCCGACCAATCGGCGGCAGCGGAATGGTGCCTATCTCACTGCGTCGCAGCATCGAATCAAATTCGGGCGTCGTGATGACAAATACGAGAGTCGCCCAGATTCTTTGTGAAGGATCCCAGGTACGCGGTGTCGCTCTCAGCGATGGCGCTGAAATTTTCGCCGACTGCGTGGTATCGGCGTGCAATCCGCATGACACTTTTTTGAAATGGCTCAAAAACCCGCCAGCGATCGCAAAACCAATGGTCGACAAATGGCGAGCGACACCGCACCACGAGGGCTACGAATCAAAAATCGATGCCCGCATCACCGCCCTGCCGCGGTATCAAAACCTAGACGCGAAACTATTCGCAGATCTAGGTGTCGACCCATTGGCTGCGACGATGATCGTTTCGCCAACAACAGCAGAATTACATCAGGGCTTCGAGATGATCTCTCGCGGCGAAATTCTCGATCAACCGGCGATGCTCGTCAACTTGCCATCGGTGCTCGACCCCTCGATGACCAACGCAACAGACCATGTTTTCAGCCTCGAAGCGATCTTTACTCCGTTTTCATTTTTAGGCGGTTGGTCCACAAAGACTGAGCCTCGACGATGGCTTGACAAATATTCGCAACTAGTCGAACCAGGTTTCATCGACTCGATCGCTGACTGGCGATGCATGACACCCGCGCATTATGAATCTGAATTCTTTTTGCCCAAGGGTCACGCCACAAGCTTCAGTGGCGGTCCATTGGCGGCATTGCTTAATTCGCAACCCGAACTAACCCGTTACCGAACACCGATAAAGGGTTTGTATCTGACCGGTGCCGCCACCTTTCCGGGTGCCGGAGTTTGGGGCGCAAGCGGGAAAAACGCCGCTCTAACTATTTTGGCGCAATAAATCAAATATCAGGCGTCGCGAACATTGAACTCGCGCTTGGCCACTGGTTCTTTGTCGCTCCACGGAAAGTTGATCCATTCATCTGTCGTCTTCCAGACATATTCACATTTGACGATCGAATGCGGCTTTTCGTAGAGCACGGCGATACGCGACTCTTTGACTTGCCCATGACAGAAGTCGTTGACGAGTTTCAAGGTGTGGCCCGTGTCGGCGACATCGTCGACAATCAAAATTCGCGAATCTTTGAGATCGACCAAGTTTGGCACCGGCGGCAAAACAATCGGTATCGGCAATCTCTCGTCGACGCCCGTATAGAACTCAACATTCAGCGTGTATGTGTTCTTCACCGAGAGCGCGTAGCCAAGGGCACCTGCGGCCATCAAACCACCGCGCGCAATCGCCAAAATAATGTCCGGTTCGTAACCGTCTTTGGCTACTTTCAACGCCAATTCGCGACTTGCAACACCAAACGACTCCCATGTCATGATCTCGCGTACTTGTGTCAAAACCGAAACTCCTTTGGGCGTAAAGACCGATTATAGAACACGAAGACGGCCGACGACGACTATTCGCCAAAATATTAGTTCACGATTTATAAAACGTCTTCAACGCTCCAAAATAATCTGGCCAACTCTTGCTCACAACTTCAGGACCTCGCACGACAACACCGTGCACCTCATGCTGGATCAATGCGAACGCCATCGCCAGTCGATGGTCGTGGTGCGTCTCAAGGTTGGCCGCGTGCAATGGTGCAGGGTCAATCAGCAGGCCATCTCGCGTTTCAACGATATTCGCCCCCAGTTTGCGCAGCTCGCCGGCAAGATCTCCGATCCGATCGCTTTCTTTGCTGCGAATGAAGCCCACACCGCTGATTTCAGTTGGCGAATCGGCGAACATCGCCACGACAGCCAGAGTCGGCACACAATCGCTGATTTGCGACATGTCGACTCGAACACCGCGCAGTGCCTCGGTCTTTTCACGCTGAATCTGCAGACCCTCTGCGACTTCTGCGACTTTGCAACCCATGCGTGCCAACAAGTCGATGAATTCGACGTCACCCTGCAAACTGTTGCGCGACAGGTTCTTGATCGTTACCGACCCACCACTGATCGCCACGGCACCCAACGGATAACTTGCCGCCGAGGCGTCGGGCTCGACGCCATAAGTTGCGCCCCGATACTCGCCCGGGCTGACCCAAATTTGATTTTCCGAGAAATCTGCTTGGGCACCAAATGCTCGCATCACACCAACGGTCATCTCGATGTAACCACGCGAGACGATCTCGTCGCCGAGAACTATCTCCAAACCAGAGGGCAAATACGGCGCGATCATCATCAACGCGCTCGTGAACTGACTTGAGATGTTGGCGCCTGAGGAAATTTTCGCCTGCCAACCGCGACCACGCGAAACCTTGACTGGTAGGCAACCATCATCGCCGAGATGTTCGATCTTGGCACCAAGACTGCGCAACGCCGAATGCAACTCAAGCATCGGTCTCTTGCGAAGCGGCTCTTGGCCGTCAATCACCGAACTACCGGCTCGCAAACTGCACAGTGCCGTCAAAAATCGCGATGTCGTGCCAGCCAACTTGGCATCAACTCGCACTTCATCGACATTCTCGAGATCCAGCCTGCCAGCAACTTTCACAGAGGCACCATCGCGCTCGACACCAACACCCAAAATTCGCAATGCTGCGATCATCGCCTCGGTGTCATCGCCTGGCGCACAATTCGAAATCACCGACTCGGAGTTGGCAAGCGCGGCACAAATCAGTGCACGATTCGCAATCGATTTTGAGCCTGGAACCGAAATTAACTGCCCGTCCCTCCGACTGGTCATGCCACGGTTTGAATGCTCGGACGAAACCTGCGCGCCATCAGACCGCCACGAAACATCTCGGCGCTCGCCTTGTCGATGATCAACACGAGAATTCCACGATCACCTTCGACCGAGTGCGACACCTCGAAGTTTGCGATGTTCACACCGAGATCGGCTGCAAGAGTAAAAATCTCGGCTGCCGCGCCCGAACGATCTGGTATCGGCACTCGCACTTCACACACATCCATAAGTTCGTGCACACGACCGGGCAGGTTCGCGCGGGCATTACGCGCCGTCAAAAGTCGCGACAACAATGCGGCGTTGTCTTGGGCTTCAACGATTCCTCGCATCTCGGTGAGACCAGAAATCATGCCGTCGAGTGCGTCCAGAATTGCGGCCCGATTCTCGCGACAGATGTCGACCCAGATTTGCGGCTGACCCGATGCAACACGAGTCATGTCCCTAAAACCACCGGCCGCCAACCGCAGCACGGCAACATGTTCTTCTGCCGTGATATGTGCCAGCCCCATCAATGTTGCTGCGGTCAGGTGCGGCAAATGACTAACGACAGCAACCAAACGATCGTGACGCTCGGCGTCAAGCACAACAATTTCTGCGCCAAGCGTGCGAATGATTTTTGCCAAAATTTCGAAACTCGCATCCGAAGACTCAGCCGATGGCGTCAGCACCCACACCGCGCCCTCGAACAACGCATCATCCGCACCATCGAGCCCGGCCAGTTCGCTGCCCGCCATAGGGTGACCACCGATAAATCGCGCGTCGCTTACGGCGCTCACTACCGAAGACTTCACGCCACCAACATCTGTGACGATGCCTCGTGTGTTGGCCAACGCAAGTTTCGCCTGCGCAGGTATCGAACTGACTGGCGTCGCGACAAAACTGATCTCCGCTTGCGGATCAATGCCGACCGCGCCGACTATCCCCCGTGCCAAAGCCGACTGCTCTACTTGGTGGTCTGTGTCGCT
>SYNW01000006.1 GCA_005805045.1 Actinomycetota bacterium | reverse complement strand
CAGGGACTCACTAATCGAAAACGTGCTCGCAGCCGCACGCGACGTGCCACCACAAGCCGAGCCCGCCGCGGGCTGAGTCGTACACCAACCACCGAACGCATAACCCGTTTTAGTGAGCGAACCCGTGTTGCCAGCAACTGTAACTGTCGCACTAGGCGCATATGCATTTGAATCGGTAGGCGTAGCCCCACCGCCATTGGTGTTGCCATTATATGTAACTGAATATGTTGTATTTCCTGGAGCACCACTCACTGCAGTAGACGCTGCTCCTGCACCATTTGAGTTGATCGCCTTTATTGAGATTGAATACGAGGTGCCAGCAGTTAGACCCGTGATGATAATCGGACTAACAGTAGACGCAGGACTTCTGGTAGTAAAAGTAGATCCACCATTTATCGAAAACGAAAAGTTTGTGATTTCCGAGCCGTTATCGGATGGGGCTGAATAATTTACTGCCAGCTCAGTTGTTGCAAGCGTCGAATTGTCGGTGGTGTTATGCACTGAACTGATTATCGGTGAGTCAGGTACCGCCGCTGGTGTTGCAGATGCCGAAGAACTAGCAGTGCCGTTACCGACACTTGAAACCGCCCGAACAGCAATATTGTATGCGGTGCCGTTCGTCAGCCCCGTGATATCGAACGATGTGCTTGTCGTTGAAGCCGAAACCCACGATGCACCACCATCAGTTGAATATTGATACGTCGTAATCGGCGAGCCACCGTTACTACCTGCGGTAAAGGAAACACTAATTCTAGAACTTCCCGATACTCGTGAAACACTTGTTGGCGCACTTGGGGTCGTCACAGGTGTGCCGTATAAAATCGTGCTCGAAACTCCCACCCCTATTGCTGTTATCGCTCTTATTGAGACTCCATAACTAGTGCCGTCCGTAAGTCCAGAAATCTCGATCGGGCTCGTTGTGGCGCTAGGTGATCGTGTCTGCCAAGTGTCTCCACCGTCAGTCGAATAGTCGTAGTTTGAGATTGCTAAACCGCCGTTGTTGCCAGCGGTAAATGCGACACTTAATTGTGCCGCTGTCGCTGTGATCGAACCGAGTGTCGGTGCAGCTGCTCGCCCAGCCGGTGTGGCTGATGACGCTGACGATGCGGTTCCATTTCCTTGCGCATTAACCGCTCGAGTTTTCACACTGTAACTTGTGCCATTGCTTAACCCAGTCACCAAAATCGGACTCACGACCCCACCCGATGAGACCCAAGTAGATCCACCATCTGTTGAATAATCAACACCAGTAATTGCCGACCCTCCATTTGAACCCAAGGTGAATGCAATTGAAATTGATTGGTCGCGTGCCGTCAAACTATTGGACGGCGCACTTGGCGTTGTTCTTGGTGTTCCGCATGTGTCTGCTGACGCGACTCCGTTTCCTGCGGCATTGACTGCTCGAATCTGCGCGCAGTACTCAGTGCCATTTTGCAAACTAGTTGTTCCATCGGCCGAGAGCGTAGTGACAGCAAGAGACGTGCTAGTCGTTTGACCATCCTGTCTGTTTAACCATGTTGCACCACGATCAGTTGAATACTGGTAATTCGTTATCGCGGAACCACCATCTGAACCTGGCGTCACCGTGTAAGTCAGAGTTCCACTTGACGGAGTATTAACCCCCGAAGTAGTTGGTGCGGCCGGTACACGTCTTGGCGTCGAACTCGTAGCCGAACTTGGAGTTCCATTTCCGTTGGCGTTAATGGCTCGAAGCTTTACTGAGTAGGCAGTGCCGTTTGTAAGCGAAACTATTACTATCGGCGAAAGTGTGCTCGCCGCCGCCGACCAAGTTGAGCCATCGTTGGTCGAGTATTCGATCGATGTAATTAGAGAACCACCATTTGAGTTTTCAGTAAAAGCAACGCTCAGCGATTGATCCAATGCAGTAATAGCCGAAATTGTTGGTGCGCTCGGTACGCCACTTGTGACCACAGTTTGATTCGAAGTAGCAGTACCACTACCAACCGAGTTAACTGCTCTAAGCGCAACAGAATACGAATTTCTAGCGATGAGTCCACTTATTTCCAATGGACTTGAAGTTGCCACGGGCGAACGAGTTGTCCAGGTCGAGCCGCCGTCAACCGAATACTGGTAGTTAGTAATCGCAGCACCACCCGTTCCGTTCGCAGTGAACGAAATAGAAATATTCGTTCCACCAGGCGTAATCGCCGTAAGTGTCGGAGCCTCTGGGGTTCCGGCTGGTGTCACTGATGTGGCTGCAGAAGCGGCTCCGTTGCCTGCTGAACTCACGGCTCGAATTTTTGTACTATATGCCGTACCATTTGCAAGGCTTGAAATAATAATTGGACTTGCCGTACTCGCAGGTGATCGCGCGACCCAACTTGATCCCCCATTCGTTGAATATTCATAGTTGGTAATTGGAGCACCACCAGCAGAACCTGCAGTGAAATTGACACTTGCCTGGGTATTACCTGCTTCAATTGAAGAAATTGTTGGCGCTGAAGGCAAAGACTCTGAACCGAGCGTCGCAAGAATTGATGTCAAATCAGCGTTCACACCTGCCGTAAAAAACCAAGTACCCGTATCGCTTGCCTGTGGCGCGAGATCCGGAAGGCGGCGATAAATACCAACCGAATCGTCACCGGATCTGGTGATCTGCGATGTTCGAGGATCCTGAAGAGTGAATCCCGAAAATTCTCCAAAACCAACTTTGAGGTATGCATCCGCAGTACTTGATGCCGAGTAAAGAAATGAAGCATCAGTGCCAGAAGATATCTTAAGAATTTTTGACCGATTGCCTATTGCCGAGATTGTCGTGAACACACCATCAACTAGATTGCCTCGAGTCTTGGTTGGTGAATCCGAACTGCCGACGTGGTCGTCTCTCATTCCATTCCACAATCGCACATTGGACGCTGTAGTAGAACTGAGGTTCGTAATAGTTTCTCGTACTTCGATGTATTTTGAACTCGCACCCAAGGTATATCGACGTTTGATTTCAAATAACTGGCTCGCCACGGTATATCTACCAGTCGAAGTTAACGACCCATAACCAATCGAATAAGATCCACTTACCGAAGTGCTGGTAAATTCAGAGCAGTCAATAGTGTGCGAGAGTAATATGGTTGGGTAATCTGAGGAGAACTGTTGTATTGTTCCATTTGAATTCCACTCACTTGTACCGACGCCTCCATTGCCAAGCGCAAAGGCAAGCTTCTCAGCACCGTAGGTTAACTGAACATATGTACTCCCAGAGTTGCTGCTGTAGAACGGTTGCTTCAGATTTCCGGATGTGCTAATCGAACTTTCAGAGCCGGTCCCAAATCTCATGTTGCCAGTCTTCAAAACGTACGAATACCCTGGAATTCCATTCACTGAAGTAGATGAAGTGCCAGAGCCGTCAGAATTCACCGCCCGAATCGCCACTGAGTACGTAGTGCAGTTTGCCAATCCTGATATCGAAATTGGGCTTGCTGTAGTTCCAGACGAGCGATTCGTCCATGTCGACCCACCATCAAGCGAATATTGATATGTAGTAACAGTTCCTGCTGGGGCCGTAAACGCAACTGACAAAGTCGTGTTCGCTGCAGTAATCCCAGTGATAGTAGGTGCACCTGGTGCTGCAGCATGCGCAATGTATGGCTCAAAGACATTTTGCACAGGCAACACAACTACGGCGACGAGAACGATAGATATGACGACGAATAGCCGTCGACCAGCTCTAAACCAATTATTCTCCACCACCAAACGTGAATCCGATCTCATCCCCAAGTGGTGAACAATATACACCTGTTGGTGAACTTTTTTCACATTGTCTTAGAAATTGACCTAACCCACGATCCTGATTTCTCTAGAACCCTTAATTTGGGCGGAACTAGGCGTTTTCGGGGGTGATTATTCGACTCGCATGCCGGAGATTGCACGAGCAATTACTAATTGTTGTATCTCAGATGTGCCCTCAAAAATCGTGTGAATCTTTGCGTCACGGTGCCAGCGCTCGACTGGGTATTCACGCGTATAGCCGTAACCACCAAGAATTTGAATTGCGTCTTCAGTAACTTTGACGGCCATCTCTGATGCGTAGTACTTGCTCTGCGAACCTTCGGCGTTTTTGTAGCCGCCGTTTTTAGCAAGCCATGACGCTCGCCAAATAAGCAAGCGCGCTGCATCAATTTCGGTGATCATGTTGGCAAGTTTGAACGCAATGGCTTGATGCATGATGATCGGCTTGCCGAACGCCTTGCGCTCTTTGGCATAGTCAAGTGCAAACTCGTACGCGGCGCGCGCAACACCAAGTGCTTGAGCACCAACGGCTGGTCGCGTGGCTTCGAACGTTGCCATCGCTGGTTGCTTGCCGCTTGACGTGCCTTCGCGATAGCGCGCAAGTTTGGCGTCAAGTTTTTCTTTGCCACCAAGAAGGCAGCGACCTGGGATGCGAACATCTTCGAGCACAACTTCTGCCGTATGACTAGCGCGAATACCGTGCTTCAAATATTTTTGACCCTGACTCAGACCTTTAGTTTTTGGCGGCACGATGAAACTCGCTTGGCCACGACCTTTAAGATCTGGATCAACTGCGGCGACTACAACGTGAACATCAGCGATTCCACCGTTGGTGATCCATGCTTTTGTACCGTTCAATACCCACTCGTCGTTGGCTTCGTCATATACGGCGCGTGTGCGCAAGTTTGAAACATCGCTACCTGCGTCGGGTTCACTCACACAAAAAGCACCGAGTTTGACATCATCGGCAGTGCCATAACACTGCGGCACCCATTCGATCATTTGTTCTGGTGTGCCGTTGCCGGCGATACCTGCTGCGGCAAGACCCGAGCCCATGATCGCCATGCCGATTCCGGCGTCGCCCCAAAAGATCTCTTCAATCGCCACAACCAATGTCAAACCAGTTGGGTCGCTCATTGCGTTCATGATGAAGTCGAGACCATAAAGACCAATCTTGGCGGCTTCTTGCACAACTGGCCACGGAAATTCTTCGCGTTCGTCCCACTCGTGGGCGGCGGGGCGAATCGTGTCAACAGCGAATTCGTGAATCCAGTTTTTGATTTGAAGTTGGTCGTCGTTTAGCGAGAGTGAGAATTCAGCCATGCCTACAAGTTATCTGCGGCGAAGGGTCGTGCCTGCTTTGGTGGTTTCAACAAGATAGCCAAGCGCCTGCAGTTTGGTGCGCAACGCATCGGCTTTCACAAAGTCTTTTGCCGTGCGGGCTGCATCGAGCGCGACAGCGAGCGTTTGTGCGTCGGCGCCAACTTCTTTGGCGACATCAAGTTGTAAACCGACAGCAACGCACATTTCGCGCACAGCCGAGGCGATACTCGCGGCTGTCTGAGTGTCGCTTGCGTCAACGGCGACATTGGCACGACGAATCGCATCAAACATCACACCCATCGCCACAGGTGTATTCAAATCGTCATTCATCGCCGAACGAAACACATCAAGAGTCGCCGCATCTGGCGTTGCACTCAGCGAACTTGTGCGCGCGGCAAACGAGTCGATGCCAGCCACGGCGTTAACCGACGCGTCGATATTGTCAAGACCAACTTTGACGGGCGAACGATAATGGGTTTGCAACAACAACATTCGATACGCGCGAGCATCGTAACGATCCAGCAAGTCAGGTAAATTGGTGACGTTGCCCAAACTCTTGGACATTTTTTCGCCCTCAGTGTCGACAACGAAGCCGTTATGCATCCAATGATGAGCAAAGTCTTTGCCGAGCGCAACGGCTTGAGCGCGCTCGTTTTCATGATGCGGAAACCGCAAGTCGGCACCACCGCAATGTAGATCGAAACCTTCGCCGAGTAATTCAAGACTCATCACGACGCATTCGCTGTGCCAACCCGGTCGACCTTCGCCCCACGGCGACGACCACGCTGGCTCGCCTGGTTTCGAAAACTTCCACAACACGAAGTCAGCAGGATGTTTCTTTTGATCGGCGCCGAACACATTGCGATCGCCACCACCTGCCAACATGTCGTCGATATTTTGATGCGCGAGCAAACCATAATCAGCCACAACGCTCGTACTCATATATATGCCGTCGTCGGTGCGATATGCGGCATCTTTCGTGATCAGTTCGGCAATCAAGCCAACTATCTGCTCAACATATTCGGTTGCGCGAGGCACATCTGTCGGCCGCAACACGCCGAGGCGGGCCATTGACTCAAACCACACGCTTTCACATTTCTGGGCGATGTCAAGCCACGGACGGTTCTCGCGAGTGGCGCGATCAATAATCTTGTCGTCGATGTCGGTGATGTTCGACACGAGTCGCACTTTGACCCCTGTCCATTCGAGATAGCGGCGCAAAATGTCATAGACGAGCGTCGCTCGCCCGTGACCGATATGTGGCGGGCCATAAACAGTCGGCCCACAAAGGTAAATGCTCAGTTGGCCGGGCACTCGCTGTTTTAGCGGGCGAATTTGCGCAGTCGCTGTGTCATACAGATTAAGCACGATGTTTAAGGATAGGCGAGTAAGTTTATTTCGTCATGTCACGCGTACCCGAGAAGCCAACTTTAGATGGTCTCGAGGCTCGTTTCGTAAGACAATGGGAGCAAGACGGTATTTACTGCTTTGATCGCACCGCCGCGCGCGAAAATATTTTCTCGATCGACACCCCGCCGCCCACGGTTAGTGGTTCGTTGCACATGGGCCACGTGTTTTCGTACACGCACACCGATACTCTGGCTCGATTTTGGCGAATGCGCGGCAAGTCTGTTTTTTATCCGATGGGATGGGATGACAATGGTTTGCCGACCGAGCGCCGGGTACAAAATTTTTATGGGGTCTCATGCGACCCGTCGCTGAAGTATGTGGCGGATTTCGAGCCACCGTTTCGTGGTGATCCGCCGAAAGATGCCAAGCCAATGCCCATATCGCGACCAAACTTCATCGAGTTGTGCGACGAACTAACTGCGCAAGACGAAAAAGTTTTTGAAGATCTGTTTCGTCGCCTGGGTTTATCAGTCGACTGGAGTTTGCTCTACACGACGATCAGCGAGCACGCACGGCGCACCGCACAAACGGCGTTTTTGCGAAACCTCGAACGCGGAGAGGCGTACACACAAGAAGCGCCGACGCTTTGGGATGTTGATTTTGGTACGGCGGTTGCACAAGCCGAACTTGAAGATCGCGAACGACCTGGCGCATTTCATAAACTGAAATTTCGCGAGGCCGACGACGAAAGCAGGGCGATATTCGTCGAAACAACGCGACCAGAGTTGATCGCCGCGTGCGTTGGTCTTGTCGCTCACCCAGATGATGCGCGTTATAAACATCTTTTTGGAAAAAACGCGATCACGCCGATTTTTGGTGTTGCCGTGCCGGTGCACCCTCACCCGTTGGCGCAACCTGACAAAGGTTCGGGCATCGCGATGGTTTGCACTTTCGGCGATCTCACCGATGTGGTTTGGTGGCGCGAACTAAACCTGGCTACTCGCCCGACAATCGGTCGCGACGGTCGAATTGTTATGCAGGCGCCAGAAGTGATGTCATCGCAAGCGCAAACACAATATGCGCGTATCGCCGGTAAATCTGTGAAACAAGCACAAACTCTGACGGTAGAAATATTGCGCGAAACAGGCGAACTAATTGATGAGCCGCGGGCGATTACTCACCCTGTGAAATTTTATGAAAAGGGCGATCGTCCACTTGAAATTGTTACGAGCCGACAATGGTATATCCGCAATGGTGGGCGCGACGAAAATCTGCGCTCAAAATTATTGTCGCGTGGCGACGAACTCACCTGGCACCCCGATTTCATGCAACATCGCTATGCCAACTGGGTAGGCGGTCTGAACGGTGATTGGCTCGTCAGCCGACAAAGATACTTCGGCGTGCCGATACCGCTGTGGTATCGCCTCAATAAAGACGGCGAAATTATTTATGAGAACCCACTTGTGCCAACAAGCAATCAATTGCCGATTGACCCGAGCACAGATCTGCCTGCCGGGTATTTGGCTGAGCAGCGCGATAAACCCAACGGCTTTGTGGGCGAACCCGACATCATGGATACTTGGGCGACTTCGTCACTCACACCGCAACTTGCGGGTCATTGGGTCGACGACAGCGATTTGTTTGAGCGAATTTTTCCGATGGATGTTCGACCACAAGGTCACGACATCATTCGCACCTGGTTGTTTTCGACGATGGTGCGCTCGAACTTTGAACACGGATACTCGCCATGGCGAAACGCCTCGCTTTCAGGCTGGATTCTCGACCCCGATCGCAAAAAAATGTCCAAGTCAAAAGGCAATGTGGTGACACCGTCTGATTTGTTCGATCAATACGGCAGTGACGCCGTGCGATATTGGGCTGCGTGTGCGCGACCTGGTGTCGACACGGCGTTTAGTGAAGATCAAATGAAAGTTGGCCGCAAACTGGCGACAAAACTTTTGAACTTGACGAAGTTCGTGCTCAGTGCAAGTGCTGGGGGCGTGGGCGCGGCAAACGACGCACGACCATCAGATCTTGTCGACCAAGCGATGCTTGTACGGCTAGCCGAAGTCGTCGACGCCGCAACGGTCGCGCTCGAGCAATTTGACTATGCACGAGCACTTGAACGCACCGAGGCATTTTTTTGGTGGTTCTGTGATGACTACGTCGAACTCGTTAAGACGCGAGCCTACGGCGAAAATCAAGATTCATCCTCGGCGCGGGTTTCACTGCATCGTGCGTTGAGCATCGTCCAGTGTTTGCTTGCCCCGATGTTGCCTTTTGCGACCGAAGAAGTTTGGTCGTGGTGGCAATCGGGCTCGATTCATCGCGCCACTTGGCCAACAACTGCCGATGCGCTCGCAGGTTTCAGTGCTGCACCAGACGCAGTCGCAAGCCTCGACGCAATTTGCTCGGTGCTCGGTACCGTTCGACGCACGAAAACCGAAGCGAAGGTTTCGCAGCGCGCAGAAGTCGCAAAACTAGTTATCACTGCCGATGCAAAGACAGCAAAGATGCTGCAAGCAAACCTCTCAGATCTGCGTAATGCTGGCTCGTTACAAGAAATAGAATTTGTCGTGTCGAATTCGAATTCAGAACCCACAAATCTCTCTGCTCAGGTCACACTGGCTGCGCCACTAAACTAAAAACAACATGGCGCGAACAAAACGAGCTAAATCTGGCGTTGGCGCGCGACCGAAACTGCACTATGTCGTGCTCATTTTTAACATTTTCGTGATTCTCGCATTAGTTACGAGTGCTTTGGGTTTATTTTGGGTCAATGGCCGCATAAATCAACGACTGGTCGTCACTCTCGACAAACCTGCCAAGCCAAACACAAACGAAGAAGACGCACCACTCGGCACAGACTGGGATCTAAACACCGAAAATCTCGATGCTAATAACTTTTTATTGACCGGATCTGACAACGGCGCTTGCACCAGCCCTGATAGCGCAACTTCGGGTGGCATCGGTGACCGCACAAGTTTTGGCGAACGCAGCGACACGATCATGATTATTCGCATCGACCCGAGTTCGAAGCGAGCGGCGATACTTTCGTTTCCGCGCGACTTATGGGTCAACATCGCCGGAACGACCCGCCAGAACCGAATAAATTCGGCATTTCAAAGCACTGACCCGAATCGGCTTGTCGCCACCATTCGCGAGAATTTCGAGATACCAATTGACCACTATGTCAACATCAACTTTTGTGCCTTCAAAGAAATCGTCACCGCAGTTGGCGGCGTAAAGGTGCCATTTTTATACCCGACTCGTGACAAGAAAACTGGTTTTAATGTTGCGGCACCTGGTTGCATCAATTTTGACGGCGACACGGCACTCGCATATGTTCGCTCGCGATCTGGCTATCAATTTTTCGATCCAAATAAACAAGCGTGGGTTGAAGACCCGACTGGCGACCTGGGTCGCATCAAACGTCAACAAGATTTTTTGCGGCGCTCGATGCAACGGGCACTCGACAAAGGCTCGAAAAGTTTGTCGGTTGCCAACAACTTGTTGAACGCAGCGCTAAAAAATGTGATCACCGACGACGAACTAACCCCGCGAGGCATGTTGACACTCGCCCAAGCGATGCGTGATTTGAATACACAGTCGATTGCGACATATACGATCGACTCAAATCAGAAGCGAATTGGTGATATGTCGGTGCTGATCCCGTCGTTGAAGAGCGACGAGATGCAAAAAGTCTTGGCAATTTTTCAAGGTCGAGCAGAAGTTGTTGCAAACGGAGCATCGCTTCGCGCCAACGACTCGTCAAACATCGTTCTGACTGCATTTCGCATCGGATCGACTTCTGTGCCGGCGATCGCTCGCTTTGCAGATGGTGTCGTGCCGCCAAACGACCCTGCTTGTCGCTGAATCGCGCCCTTTTGACGACTGGCTAACATAAGCGAGGGGACTTAATGCAAATCTTGACTGCTGTCGTTGTCGTAGTCGTCGCATATTTTTTGGGTACATTCCCGAGTGCGGCAATCGTTGCTGGCAAGAAAAATCTCGACATAACCAAAGTTGGATCGGGCAATCCTGGTGCGTCGAATGTGATCCGCAATTTGGGATGGAAGATCGGACTTGCAGTTTTCTTGCTCGACATGGCAAAGGCCGCGTTGGCAGTCGGTCTCGCCTGGCGGGTCACCGGCAATCGACATGACGAGTTGTCCTATTTATGTTTGTTTGCGGCGATTCTTGGCCACTCATACCCCGTCACTCGCAAGTTCAAAGGCGGTAAAGGCGTCGCCAGCGGTGGCGGCGGAATGTACGTGTTGTTTCCGTTGACGAGTTTGGTGCTGTTCAGTTCATGGTTCGTGCTGACAAAAGTTACGCACAAGGCTTCGGTTGCATCGCTGACGATTTCGATTGCTTTGCCGTTTGGCATTTATTACGAAGGTGCCGAAGCCTGGGAGATTGCTGCGACGCTCGCACTAGTCGGGTTCATCATCGTCAAACATTTGCCAAATCTTCGCCGTCTCAAAACCCACCAAGAGCCCGACCTCATCTAACATCGTCACATGCTGGCGATACTTGATTCGTTTTTTGAGTGGTTGAAAGAATCGTCGTCATCGCCGTGGTTCTATTTGGTGATTTTTGTGATCGCCACGCTCGACTCGGTGTTGCCGATCGTGCCGAGCGAAACCTTGGTGATCATCGGTGGCGTTACCGCGGGTGCGGGTGAACTGTCGATTTCGCTCGTGATGTTGTGTGGTGCGGGTGGAGCATTCATCGGCGACAACTTGAGTTATCTTCTCGGACGTGAAGCCAGCGACTGGGTGGTCAAGCGGCGCACCCGCACTGAAAAAGGCGCCAAACAGCTCGCCAACATCGTCGAACAGATTCATGAACGCGGGGGTTTGCTGTTGATCACCGCCAGATTTATACCGGGTGGTCGAACATTGCTCACACTTTCGTGCGGTGTCACACAACAGCCCAGAAAGTGGTTCATCGGTTGGGCTGTCGTTGCGGCAAGTATCTGGGCAACATATGCATCGATGCTTGGTTTTGTCGGCGGCAAATCTTTTGCCGACAATCACACCAAAGCATTTTTGATCGCCTTCGCCGGCGCATTCTCGATAACGATTGTGATCGAAATCGTACGCGTCATCATCAAAAGACGAAAACGCGACAAGTAATTCGTTTAGAGCGCGGCTGTAAAGTTAAAGGCAGTGACTTTGCAACTTAGCGTTGACTCGACGGCTTGGGACCGTCATGTTTCTGAAACGGCGAGCAGCCTCGGCGATTTGATTCCGGTCGTCAAGGGCAACGGTTATGGTTTCGGTCGCGCGACATTGATTGAGCATGCCCAAAAAATCTCGAGCGATATCGCCGTCGGCACAATTTTTGAGGCTCACGATGTGCCAAGCGACTGTCGCGCGTTCGTGTTAACGCCCGTCGGCAAAGTTTTACCAACAACAAACGACCTGCCGAAAAATCTTGTCTTGACAATCGGCTCAATGCACCATGTGCAAAATCTGCGTGACGCCAATTGGCATGGCGATGTCGCCATTAAATTGCGCTCAAGCATGAACCGCTATGGTGCCAACCCGAGCGAACTGGGTGCGCTGATCGCCGCAGTGCAAGCCGCAGGCCTCACTCAAGTTGGTTGGTCGGTGCACCCGCCACTTGACGGCACACCGCAAAGTCATGCCACTGAAATTGACAACATAATTTCAGGTGTCGATTCAGATTTACCATGGTTTGT
>SYNW01000059.1 GCA_005805045.1 Actinomycetota bacterium | reverse complement strand
GCGCAAGATTACGCAATCGAATGGAAGGGTGAAAATGTCATCGCCAAGCCGCACATTCGTTGTGGTGATGCCCGAATCCACTTCTATCACGATACAAAAACGAACGAAATTGTCGTCGCCTATATTGGTCGCCATTTACGCGACAAATCAACTAACTAGTCGAAATCTATTTTCGGCTAGTTGTGCGTCGCCAAATTCTTTGCGCAGTTCTCGAGCCAAGAAACGGCCTCGCCAAACGATAAACGACACCCGGTACGACCACACTTTTGTTTTTTCGCAAACCCGTCAGCGCGGCACTTACGACATCATCTGGGTTAATCCATAACCATGCCGGCACTCGCCCGCGCAAATGCGTCAGGCCTGCCTGCTGATGCAACTCGGTTCGCACATACCCTGGGCAAACAACGCAAACTCGCACACCCGAATCACGAACTTCAAAACTCAAACTTTGACCATAAGACTTGACATAAGTTTTGGCCGCTGCATAAAGTGCAGATTTTGGCATTGGTGTGAACGCAGCGATGCTCGAGACGATCACAACATCGCCAGTTTTGCGACGCATCATTTGTGGCACAACCGCTTCGCAAATTTCGATAACGCCTGTCGCCAAAAGTGTGTTGAGTTTTAAAATCTCGTCACTTGTTGTGTCGCCGACTTGTGCGGCACGAGTGATGCCCGCGTTGAGCACCAAAAATTCGGCCTCACTCGCGGCGACAGTGACGCTTTGCACACCAGCACTTGTACTTAGGTCAGCGACAACAACACGAGTCTGCGCGCCAAACGATTGAAGTTCGCTGGCCAAGGATTCAAGAAGTTCGCGGCGGCGTGCAACTGCGACGATGTCGTATCCCCTTTTTGCTAGTGAAAAGGCAAACTCTCGACCAATACCCGAAGAAGCACCCGTAACTAATGCAAGTTTCCGATTCGACACACTTTGAGCATTACATGAAAACTGCCTAGGGTAAAGCCATGGCTCCACCGCAAACCCCACAACAACTTTCGCCCGTCTACCAACTTTCAGATCAATACATCGAACAACTCGCTGCAGCTGACCCAGGCTTTGCGACCGCACTCGGCATTGCTGGTCACGATCACGAGATGACCGACTTCAGCCCACGCGGTCACGAACGACGCCACGAAGTCACGCGCTCGACACTGAACGTACTCAACACGCTCGACACGACGGCTGATCGCGACCGACTTGCTGCAGGTGTATTGCGAAATTCACTTGAGATGTCGACGCTCGAATTTGACGCCAACGAACATCTGCGCTCGATTCGCGTTATCGCCGGCGATGTAGATTCGGCACGCGGCATCTTCGATTTGATGCCGACAGCGACCGCAGAAAACTGGAAGACAATCGCCGAGCGCATGGCAGCCGTGCCGAGTGCTTTTGCTGGCATGCGTGAAAGTTGGGACCTCGGCATGTCGTGCGACGTCGTTGCACCTCGACGACAGGCACTTGTTGTCGCCGAACAACTTGAAACTTGGGCGGGTACACCGTCGGCACCAGGGTTTTTCACACGGTTCGCCGAAAGCGCCAGGTCTGTTGCTGGTGCACCGAATGAACAATTGCATAAAGCCGCGATTGAAGCATCGAAGTCGATGACCGAAACGGCAAAATTTTTGCGTCAAAAATATGCGCCGGTCGCCGACCCGCGCAACGGTGTTGGTGAAGAACGACACGCACTTGCCCGCCGGCGATTCATGGGCATGAACATTGATGCACGCGAGGCATACGAATGGGGCTTTGCCGAAGTTATGCGACTCGACACCGAACTAACGAAAACTGCAAAAGAGATAAACCCGAATATGTCGCTTGATGAAGTTCGAAACTTTTTAGACACAGACACAAAGCACAGCATCGAAGGTGAAGAAAACCTGCGCGGCTGGTTGCAACAACTGATGGACGACGCAATGGCATTTTTGATTCGTGAAAATCACTTCGATATTCCCAAAGAAATTCACCGAGTCGAAGCGATGATCTCGCCACCAGGTGGCGCGGCCGCCATGTATTACACATCACCGAGCGAAGATCTTTCACGACCTGGTCGAACTTGGTACCCCGCAAATGGTCGAACACGGTTTCCGTTATGGAGCGAACCGACGACCGCATACCACGAGGGCGTGCCGGGTCATCACCTGCAAATTGGCATGGCCACGGTCAATTCAGAAAGACTCTCTCGTTTTCAACGCAACGAATTCGTCAGCGGTCACGGCGAAGGTTGGGCACTTTACGCAGAACGCCTTATGGATGAATTGGGCTTTCTCGGCAAACCCGAATACCGGCTCGGCTATTTATACGCACAAGCGTTTCGTGCCGCGCGAATCGTCGTCGACATCGGCATGCACTGCGAATACAAGATTCCGAAAGAATCAAAATGGCACAGCGGCGAGGCTTGGACACCAGAATTGGCGCTTGAATTTCTTTCGGCGCGATCATCGAGCGACGATGCCTTCAATAAATCGGAAATCAATCGCTATCTTGGTTGGCCGGCACAGGCGATTTCATACAAGCTTGGTGAGCGAGTTTGGCTGTCCCTGCGTGCCGATGCAAAACGCAAATATGGTGCAAAATTTGATTCGCGCGCCTGGCATGCTTATGCGCTCGACCTCGGCAACCTGGGTCTCGACCTGTTGAAAACCGAACTCGCCAGGTTTTAACCTTCAAAAATTACGGCAGCACGACTACTTTCGTGCCAGGTTTGGCAAAATTAAAAATAAATTTTGCATCTTTTGGGCTCATTCGGATGCAACCGCTACCTTGAAAAGAACCAAGTTGATCTTCGGTTTGCAACACTTTGTCATTTTTTGTCGGTATCGCATGAAAACCAATGTTGCCACCCGCAGGTCCTACCGCAAAACGGGTCATGTTGTTAAACCAAATACCCTCAAAGTCGAGACTATAAGAACGTAACGACTGACTGTTGACTTTATATTCCCCAATTTCCGGCACGCCACGCCGACCCGAAACCGGCATCACCCGTACAACATTGTTTTGTGCGTCGACGACCCACACCCACTGCAAACTGTTTTTATAAATCACACGACGACCAGTGCCAGATTTGTTCGGCAACTGTGGTGGGTTCAAGCGCGTATACGGCGGAAATCGCAATGCTCGTGCCGGATATTGCAGCGCCGTTTGTGCGGCTGTTGGCGCCAGAACAACCGTCGAAGTTGTGGATGAGCTCGAACTTGTCGTGTCAGCGATAGTTGTAGGACTAGACATTGTTGTCGTTGTTGAATCGTTCGAGGCACCTTGCGCCTGCGCGCCAATGCCGAACGAACTCAAAGCAACAAGCGTCGCCAAGCAAACCTCATTTAATTTCTCCACTTTATTTCTTCAAAAACTTTCTCTTGCCCGATTTCTTCGCTGATGGGGCGCTAACGAGTGGATCGTCAATAATTTCGAACCGGCGACCCCAGTTGCCGACGATGCCTTGCACCATCGCCGCAAATGGCAACGCCAAAACTGCGCCGGTCGGGCCGAGTATTGCCCCGCCTGCGATTGCCGCGCCGAACGCTACGGCGGCATGCAGTTCGAGAGTTTGCGCCGTAATTTTTGGTGCCAATAAAAAGTTCTCAAGTTGCTGATAAACGGCGATAAATATGATCACGATCAGAGCCTTAACCGGCGAATCCAGGAATGCCAAAAGCACGGGCAGTACGCCCGCAAGATATGTGCCAACCACGGGTAAGAATTGTGAAATCAAACCGACCCAAACTGCGAGCGCAACAGGCGCGGGTGTGCCGATGGATTGAAACACGATCCAGTGAAAAAATGCCGACACAACCGCGAGCAGCGCCCGCGAGTAAATGTATCCGCCTGTTTTCTGCACGGCTAAATTCCAGACTGCGAGAACTGTCTTCTGTTTGTCGGCGCTAAGTCGACCACAAATTGCCCGACGCAACCTTGGTCCATCTGCAATCAGATAAAAAGCGATCAGCGTAATTGAGAGAACCTGCAACAACCCGCTTAATGCACCGAGCGAAAGATCCACAACCCGGTCTTGCTGATTTTCAAAAAAGTTTTGTACCGACCCATTTGGATCGCTGACTGAATCAATCCAACTTTGCGAATCAATTGAAGTGCCAAACGTGTCGTTGAGAAATTCGACCGTGTCTGTCACATATCGTTCGCGGTTGTCAAAAAGATCTTGGGCTTGGGTCGCGACCAAAGTGCCGATCGCCGCACCAAACGACACAACTGCGACAAAAACACTGAGCAATATCAAAGCGGTCGCAGAACCACGAGACCAACCGCGCGCCGCAAGGCGATTTACGGCGGGCTCAATCGCCAGGGCAAAAAACAGCGAGATCAACAACAGAATCAAAAAGTTGGACAGTTGATGGAATAATTCTCGTGCCACCAATGTGGCTAGGAAACCCGCCCAAAACAGCAGAATCGCTCGAGGCACCCACCTCGGCATTTTCTCATGTGGGGTCAAGTCGTCTGACTCGGCATGACTCATGTCATCTATCGTAGTTGTCGTTTGTACAGACAAATGTCCACTTGAGATGACACCATATAACAGTCCCTTATGCAGATTCCTAGAAAAATAATTTCAGTCGAACAAATTCGTGAAAAAATCGCGACCGAATTGCGCGCGCGCGTCGTCGGTCCAAATGCGAATCAACGCGAGCACGAAATAATGAACTCACCCGGCGAGCGATGGTTCGCCGAAGACAGACCGATTCGACTCGTACATGGTGACGCGTCAATGTTCATCGGCGGGTTGCGTGCGTTGTTGTTGCAATCGCTGCATCCTCTGGCAATGGCGGGTGTTGCAAATTATTCGGATTACAGAAAAGACCCGTGGGGTCGATTACAACGCACAGCCGACTTTTTGGCTGCAACAAGTTTTGGTACAGCCGACGAGGCACATCGCATCGTTGAACGGGTCAAAGCCGTGCACCTCAAAGTAAATGGCGTAGCCAGTGATGGCCGAACCTATTCGGCGACTGATCCGCATCTTTTGAAATGGGTGCATATCGCCGAAATCGATTCTTTTCTGTACACCTATCAAAAATTCAGCAAGGCCCCACTTGATCAAGAAGGCCGTGACGGCTATGTCAAAGACGCGGCGTTTGTCGCAAGGGCGGTCGGCGTGATTGATCCACCAGAAACCGAAGCAGAGATGCGTGAAATGATCAACTCATACCGCCCAGAATTGAAGAGCACCCGTGAGTCGCGAGATGCGACAAAATATCTTCTGTTCAAACCGCCCCTGCCTGGTGCGGCGAAAATTGCCTATTGGCTATTAATGGTTGCAACTGTCTCGACTTTGCCGGCATGGACGCGAATCCCTTTGCGCGTTGGCTATCTGCCGATCATCGAACAAATGTTTTTTCGACCGCTTGGCTACTTGATGACCAGTGCTATTCGTTGGATTACGAGCACGCCATTGGATAAATCAAGTAACGCGTGAGGCGAACCCTGTGACTTCAAGATATTTTTTCTTCGCCACTAGGTCACGAATTGCCGCGAAGCCGTCGAACACTTCGACATAGCTAGTTGCTAACGGTGAAATCGCCAACCTGATGCAATCTGGTTGACGATAATCGCCAATTACGTTGGCGAAAATTCGCATCGCCTCAGAAATTTTGTGGGCGTGCTCGTGACGCACAGAAATATGCCCACCACGTCGCTTTGCATCACGCGGTGTAGCAACAGAAAAACCAAGTGGCGCCAGCCAAGCATCATGCAAGGCGATCATAAAATCTGTGCCGATCGCTGCTTTCTTGGCAATGGCCGGCAAACCTGCTCGCTCAATCATCGAAACTGCAGTTTCGACACAACGCAAACCGATGATGCTCGGGCTCGCGATTTGAAACCCGCGCATGCCGTCTGTTCGATCAAAACCCTGACCCATCCCGAACTGGTCACGCTGGGCGAACCACCCTTGAATTGGCACTGGCAACTCGGCTTGTATCGACCTGCTGACATACAGCCATGCCGGCGAGCCAGGACCCGAGTTGCAATATTTATAGGTGCAACCAACCGCAAGATCAACTTTGTCGCGCTCAAACTGCATCGGCACGACTCCCACTGCGTGGCTTGCATCCCAAACAAAAAGCGCGCCGGCATCACGGGCTAGTTGGGTGAGTTTGGCAATGTCATGCAACACACCCGATCGATATTGAATCACCGACAAAGTTACGAGTGCCACATCGTCGTTGAGCACGGCACTCAGCATTTCTGGTGAAACAAACTCTTCACCTGAATCGTCGTCGATCAGCACGAGTTTTAAACCGCGTTGCTTGCAAATGCCTTCCAAAACATATCGATCAGTTGGAAAGTTCGCTGTGTCGCTGATTATTGTCTTGCGATTTGGCCTGGCATCTACTGCTGCACTGCAGAGTTGATAGAAATTGACACTCGTAGTGTCGACACAAAGTGTTTGACCAGCCGAAGCACCAAAAGTTGTGCGTGCCACGAGATCACCGACTGTTTGCCCTTCGTCAATCCACTCTGACCAACCAGCGACAAGTTTTGTCGCCCACTCTTGCTGCAAATAACTTTCGACAACTTTGGCCGTTGCCTTTGGCATACGCCCAAGTGAATTGCCGTCAAGATAACAAAGTGTGGGGTCGGCGATTACAAATTCGTCGCGAAACGCCGACAACGGGTCTTTAGCGTCAAGCTCTTCGGCGTAACTTCGCGAAGTCAAGTCGTTTGGCATACGCTCACGGTATATGAAGTCTGACGAAAACATGAACAAATTTGACCCAGCCGTCACATATTCGTCATATCTCAAGGTTGAAGAACTACTGCAACTGCAAAGTCCGCGTTCGGCGGGTCCGGAGCACGACGAGATGCTGTTCATCATCGTGCATCAGACGTATGAGTTGTGGTTCAAGTGCGTATTGCACGAACTGTCTCGCGCCCAACAAACGCTCGAACTCGGCGATACCTATGGTTCACTGTCGGTGTTGGGTCGGGTGCGCACAATTTTCAAGGTGTTGGTCAGTCAAGTCGATATTTTAGAAACAATGACACCGTTGCAATTCAATTCATTTCGCGATCGACTTGAGGCGGCGAGCGGTTTTCAGTCGGTTCAGTTTCGTGAACTCGAAGCGGTGCTCGGCAGACGCGATGCATCGATGGTCGACCACCTCGAACCGAACAGCGAATCACATCGCCGTGTACTGAGTGCGATGAATCGACCTGCAATTTTTGACTCGGTGCTGGCATATTTGACGAAGCACAACCACAAAATGCCACAAGATGTAATGCGGCGCGACACGGGTCAGAGTTATCAGGCTAATGAACTCGTGCAAGAGTCGTTGGCGAACGCATATCGCAACGACCCAGAGGCGGCGATGTTGCTCGAACGACTGATCGACATCGATGAGGGCTTGCAAGAGTGGCGCTATCGCCACGTAAAAATGGTTGAGCGCACGATCGGCATGAAGCACGGCACCGGTGGTTCAAGTGGCGCCGCATATTTGTCTTCAACTTTGTTTAAGCCAGTATTTCCCGACCTCTGGGCAGTGCGTTCGCATTTCTAGAACTTCGCCCCGCGCACAACCACTTCAGTAGCGTTATTACCCAATGGGCACCGTTCGTCGTCACGCTTTCGTCGAATGTAATGCCGACAAAGTTTGGTCGTTCGTGGGTGCCCCCGAGCGACTGCACGAATGGTTCCCGATTAACGAGTGTCGCGTCGAGGGCAACAAGCGATGGATAACTTTGGCTGGCGGCATCGTATTTGAAGAAGACATCGTCACTCTCGACCATGTCTTGCGCAGGTTCCAATACAAGATCGTCAATAATTCGCTGATCAAATTTCATCTTGGCACTGTTGACGTCATACCTGATGGCGACAATCGATGTTTGGTGATGTATTCAACCGACATGGACCCTGAAGTTTTGGCGCTTCCAATCGCTGGTGCTGCAAGCCTCGGTTTAGAAAGAGTCAAGCAAATGTTCAACGGTAAATAATTATGGGCCGAAAAATTTTGTTCATTACCACCGATCAGCAGCGTTACGACGCGCTGGGTTGCAACGGTGGCACGATTGCGCGCACGCCAAACATCGATGCTCTCAGTCGAGCGGGCATCACATTTGACCGCGCGCACCCACAAAATGTCGTATGCATGCCGTCGCGCAGCACGATGATCACCGGTCAACATGTCAGCACGCACGGCGTATGGATGAACGGCGTGCCACTGCCCGAAGATGCGCCAAGCATCGCCAGCGACCTGCGGCATGCTGGTTATACGACGGCGCTGATCGGTAAAGCCCATTTCGAACCGCTTCTTGATCCATTTTTAAGATTCACAGAAAATCGAATGGGCAATCAACGCAAGACGATCGTCAACCCTGCCGACCCGCACCGAGGTTTCGACCATATGGAGTTATCAACTCATGGTGCGGTCGGGCAATTGCATTATTCACAATGGGTGCGCGATAACCATCCTGAGGCGGCTGCCGGCTTTTATCGCGTGCTCGATAATGAATTGCAGGTCAACGCGCAAGGTGGCGGCGACACGAACGCGCCACAGTTGAAAGTGAACCCGATACCAACCGATTGGTATCACACTCACTGGGTTGCACAGCAAACAATCAACTGGTTAAACACTTTGCCAGCAGAGAGAGATTGGTTTTGTTGGATGAGTTTTCCCGATCCGCACCACCCGTGGGACCCGCCCGCGTCTGAGTTGCACCGCGTGCCGTGGCGCGAACTCGACCTGCCAGTTGGCTATGTCGAAGATAAATCAAAACGCGAAAAAATTATCGATGACAAGTTGCGTCACTGGCGCGGTTGGTATGACGGGACTTTCGTTTCGAACTACGAAGCTCCCGCACGATGGGTGCCGGCAGGCTTGACGGTTGATCAAGTGCGCGAAGTAAACGCGTTCACGCACGTCGAAAACGAACTAATCGACGATGCGATTGGTGATGTGCTCAAGGCGATCAATGCGCGTGGTTGGTCGAGCGATCTCGATGTCATATATACAACCGACCACGGCGAGTTTCAAGGCGACTTCGGCTTGCTATTCAAGGGCCCGTATCATGTCGATTCGTTGATGCGGTTGCCGCTTATTTGGCGACCGGCACCGAGCACCAAGACGACGCCAGCGCGAGTTAGCGCACCTGTCGGTTTGGTTTCGTTGGCCGCGACCTTTGCCCACATTGCTGGCATCGATCGACCGAAATATACCGAAGCACCTTGTTTGCCCGTGGATGATCGTGATGCGCAAGTTCTTGGTCACGAGCGCGTGCTCACAGAATGGGACAGCGTGCTTTTTGGCAAGATCGTCCATCTGCGCACGATTTGTCGCGACAATTGGGTATGCACCGCAGCACTTGATGGCACGATGAACAAATTTGGCGAGGGTGAACTTTACGACTTGGTCAGTGATCCGTTGCAACATGTCAACCGCTGGAACGACAAATCAGTGCACACGTTGCGCGACGAGTTACTCAGCGATTTATGGGCCAATCTACCCGCGCAAGTATTGCCCCTACGCAACATGGACGCCCCCGTCTAACGATTAAACGGCGGGCACCTGCTGGGTGATGCAATGGATGCCGCCGCCGCCACGCGCAAGAATCTCGCCGATCTCAAGACCAACAACGTCGTGACTCGGAAGAAATTCGCCGAGTAGCGCCAACATTTCGTTATCGGCATCATGGCCACAAACAGGCACAATGACTGCATCGTTGCAAATATAAAAATTCATGTACGGCACTGCCGCACGAATTGAATCAGTGACGACAAACGGCAAGATCGGTATCTCGTGCACGGTTAACCCAGCATCTTTTGCCACTGCAATGTTTGTTGCACAACGCACGAAGTCTTCTTCGTTCTTGTCGTCGCAACCCTGCATAATCACGGTCTTTGGACCGATGAACGCAGCCACATTGTCAACATGGCCATCGGTGTCATCGTCGAGAGCCAAACCAAACGGCAGCCATACGACTTGCTGCTGACCCAGTTCGCTGCACAAACGATTCGCGATTTGCTCGCGCGAAAGTTTCGGATTGCGATTTGGGTTGAGCAAACACTGTTCGGTGGTGATCAGCGTGCCAGCACCATCAACACTTATCGAGCCACCCTCAAGAACCATATCAATCACTCGCGTTTTGTGACCAGCATGTTTTGCCCAACGCGGGGCGATCGTCGCGTCTTTATCAAACGGCACGTACTTTTCGCCCCAACCGTTGAACTGCCAACAGGTTGCGATCAGTTCGCCGTTTTCAATCACATAGTTGGGCCCCGAATCGCGAAACCAAGCGTCGTCTATTTCAAGGGCAACAACTTCGACATTTTCGGCACACGCCCGACGCGCGCTCGAGACATCGCTCGGGTTGGCGATAACCGTGACGGGTTCATATCCCGAAATCGTGTTGGCGAGCGCCGCATGCGCGGTTTGCGCCTCGGCGAGACGTGCGCCGTAAATTTCTGAACGCGCCGGCCAGCAGATTACAGTTCGCTCGTGCCGAGAAAACTCGGCCGGCATACTCACTGATCGAGCCCGTCAAGACTCATCAGTGGTTGATACAACTCGGGTCGACGATCACGGAACAAACCCCAAAAAGTTCGCGCAAGTTTTTGTGCTTCGAGATCGAAACTTGCGAGCAATACCGTTTCTTCGGTGCGATCGGCCTCCGCAACTTTTGCACCGGTTGCATCACAGATGAACGAACATCCGTAAAAAGTAATTTCAGTCGCTCGACCAACTTCGCGGCCCGTACGATTTGCAGCCATCACCGGCGTCAAGTTGCTGGCGGCGTGACCTTGCATCGCGCGTTGCCAATGACCAGATGAATCAAGTTCAGCATTTGACGGTTCGCTGCCAATCGCAGTCGGGTAAAGCAAAATCTCCGCACCACGCAGCGTCATCACGCGAGCCGCTTCAGGAAACCATTGGTCCCAACAAATACCGACGCCGATCTTGGCATATTTCGTTTGCCAAACTTTGAAACCGGTATCGCCCGGACTGAAATAAAACTTCTCGTTGTAACCAGGCCCATCCGGAATATGGCTTTTGCGATATGTGCCAAGCACCTTGCCATCGGCGTCAACTAACGCCACTGAATTAAACAACGAGTTGTTGGCACGCTCATAAACGCTGATCGGTAAAACAACACTCAATTCCTTCGCAACTTTGGCGAAATG
>SYNW01000058.1 GCA_005805045.1 Actinomycetota bacterium | reverse complement strand
CTCGCTGTATCAACTTGTCCGCCACCAAGTTTGGCGATGTAGACACCTTGCTTGGTGTCGCGAATAATGTCATCAGGGTCTTCTTTGCCGTTGAGCACGAAAGTATTCGTCATTCGTACCATCGGCAAGTGTTGATAACTCTGGCGCCGACCGTTGCCACTTTGCACGCGACCTTCTTTGCGCGCTCGCAGGTAATCCCACATATAGTCGGTAAGCACGCCGTCTTTGATCAGCGTGTTGCGCTGCGACGGATGGCCCTCGTCGTCAATACCAATCGCGCCCCACTCTGCGGTCATCGTGCCGTCGTCAACGAGCGTGACGAGAGGCGACGCAACAAGTTCGCCCATCTTTCCGCGATAAACGCTTGCACTCTTGCCAACGAGGTCGGCTTCAAGACCGTGACCACAAGCTTCGTGAAACAAAACACCACCGCTGCCGCGCTTGATCACAACTGGCATCGCGCCCGATGGTGCTGGGCGTGCCGAAAGTTTCGTCACTGCCTGTTTCGCCGCACGAATTGCCAACTCTTCGACATCATTTTCGTCGAACATTTCGAAACCAATCGTGTGACCTAGTGAGTCGTAACCGGTTTGCATGCCACCGTCGCCAGTGGCGACTACGCTCACACGCAACAGGGTGCGCACTTGTTCGTCGGCGCTGAATACTCCGTTGCTGTTGGCGATCAAAATTCGCTTGCGCGAGTCGCCGTAGCCAGCCGAAACTTGCACGATCGACGCGTTCACCGCGCGCGCCGCTGCATCAACTCGTTTGAGTAGTTCAACTTTGCGCGACTTTTCAACGGCGTCGGGCGAAAGTTTGACCGTGTTCACCGAATGACGCAAAACATCACCAAGTTGCACCTTGTGTACGCCACCATCACCCTGTTTTGCGGCAAGCGCCGCAGCCTGCGCCGCGGCCAGTAAACCGCGTTCTGACAGATCTGAAGTGTGAGCGAAACCCGTGGTCTCACCGGAAACGACGCGAATTCCCGCACCGCGATCGCGCCCCGAAGTGACTTGTTCGACTTTGCCGTCGTCAAGCCCAGCCGAAGTCGAACGTTTGTCTTCTATATAAATCTCAGAAAATTCGGCACCCGTGCTGCGACCCTCGGCGAGCACTCGCTCTAAAACGTCGGGCGCAACAAGTGGTTCTACTGTTTGGGTATTTGTCATTTTCCCAGCCTAGGCGCGTATGCCGCGTAGCAACTTGTTGTGCAGCCGTAATATTTAACAGGTGGATACCAAGGGCGTAAGCACTGAGCAGAAGTCAGGGCGTCGCCCCTCATTGCCAGTCGACTTCGAACACCGCATGATCTGGTGGAAAGAAGTTCTGATCGTCGGTATTTTCTATTCGTTCTACACGCTGGTTCGCAATCAATTTGGTTCGACACTCGTCGACGGTTTCTCGGTGCCAAATCACGCGTTCACAAATGCGATTCGCGTTGTCCGATTCGAAAGATGGATCGGTCTTTATCACGAAGAAACTTTGCAAGATTGGGTCTTGCCGCATCTTTGGTTGATAAAAACAATGAATGTGTATTACGGCACCACACATTTCTTTGTCACACTCGGTGTTTTTATCGCTCTCTACAAACTTCGCCCCAGCGTCTTTGGTCAGTGGAGAAACACGCTCGCGATGATGACGGCGCTGGCGATCATCGGCTTTTCACTTTTTCCGCTGATGCCACCACGATTGCTCGACGCACCATGCCCCGACAAAGGTTATGGTGCAGCATGCATCGAAAGCGAGTATCGAAATTTCAATGACGCCGAGAACTTCGGATTCGTCGACACGATTCGAGAGTATGGCGGGCCGTGGGCATTCGATCGTGGTCCTGGCAGCAAAGTGTCCAATCAATATGCCGCGATGCCGTCTCTACACATCGGCTGGGCAACCTGGTGTGCGTTTGCCTTGTGGCCGATCGCGCGCCGATTATGGATGCGTTTTGCGCTGTTGATTTATCCGGCGATCACGACATTCTGCATCATCGTCACAGGCAATCACTTTTGGATCGACGCCATCGGCGGAATTCTGGCGTTCGCTGTGGCGTATTTCATTGGCACCGAAATCCATTACTGGAATCATCGGAGACTGGTAACAAAACTCACTGAGAACCATCCCAGCGCGCGAGGCTAGCGTTATAGGCGCTATGGCGCTTTCAGATATCCGCCAACCAAGCGACCTCGCGAAGTTGAGCTACGAACAACTCGCCGAGTTGTCGGGCGAAATTCGCGACTTCATCGTCGATTCGGTTGCCAAAAACAGCGGACACCTTGGTTCGAATCTTGGCGCCGTCGAATTGACGCTGGCACTGCACAGAGTTTTTGAATCGCCGCGCGATGCAATCTTGTGGGACACGGGCCACCAGTCGTATGTACACAAGATTGTCACTGGTCGCCGGGGGGGCTTTGCCAACTTGCGTCAAGCCGGCGGAATCTCGGGCTACCCGAGCCGCGAAGAAAGCGTGCACGACTTCATCGAGAACAGTCACGCTTCAACAGTTTTGAGTTATGCATACGGATTAGCGGTTGCGCGCGATCAAAACCCGAATCCGGATCACCGCCATATCGTCGCGGTGATTGGCGATGGGTCGCTGACCGGTGGCATGGCGTATGAAGCACTCAACAACCTCGGGCATTCAAGGCGTCGCGTGATCATTGTGCTCAACGACAACGGTCGTTCTTATGCGCCGACAATTTCGAATGTGACGAGTCCGAAAAATTTGAACACTGCACCGAGCGCGCTCGACGAAACGGGTGAGTTACCACGACCGCAAGACAAAATCACGAAGATGCTTTCGCGCGCACTTACCGACATCAGACTCAACCCCGTTTATGTGCGTCGTCAACGCAAACTTGAGAAGTTTTTGTACGACCTGCCCGTCGTCGGCCCGCAAGCCGAGCGCGGTATCGAAGCCTTCAAAGCCGGCATCCGTGAATATTTGCAGCCCACCGCATTTTTCGAAGCGCTCGGTGTGCGTTATATCGGACCAATTGACGGTCACGATCAAGAAGCGCTCGAGTATGCGCTCAAGTCGGCGTCACAACGCGTCGAAGAAGGACCTCTTGTGATTCATGTGATCACCCAAAAAGGTCGCGGTTATCCACCCGCCGAAGACGACGATGAGAAAAATCTCCATGACGCCCCGATTTTCGACCCGATTATTGGTCCACCAAAATCGGTACCGACTGGTTATACGCAAGCATTTGCAGATTCAATTATCAAGATCGCCGAACAAGATTCGCGCATCACAGCGATCACTGCGGCGATGCCGGGGCCAACTGGTTTATTGCCGTTTCAGGCGCGGTTCCCGGAAAGATTTATCGATGTCGGCATCGCCGAGCAACATGCAGTTACTGCGGCAGCCGGCATGGCGATGGGTGGTTTGCGACCGATCGTTGCTTTGTATTCGACCTTTTTGAATCGTGCGTGGGATCAACTTGTTTACGATGTTGCACTGCACCGTTTGCCTGTTGTGTTCTGCCTTGACCGCTCTGGCATCACCGGAGATGATGGTCCGAGCCACAACGGCATTTTCGATATGGCGCTGTTGTCAAAGGTGCCGGGCATGCGGTTGCTTGCGCCGTCGAGTGCGCAAGACCTCGCGCAAATGCTTGAAGATGCAATTTCGCTCGCCGACACTGGCCCTGTTGCGATTCGATATCCGAAAGGTTTGGCGCGCTCGGTTGGTGAACACGAAGTCGGTTCTGGCTTGCATGCGCGTAAATTGCGCAACTCATCTATGCCCAATGTTTGCGTGTTGGCAATAGGCAAAATGGTTGCCGCCGCCGAAAACGCCGCCGATGCGCTTGCCAGTCGTGGTATCGAGATAACTCTCTACGATGTTCGCAGTTGCGTGCCTGCCGACGAATTGATGATCGCTGATGCGGCGCGGCATTGTGTCGTCGTAACGATTGAAGACGGGATTCGTGACGGTGGCGTAGGCATGATGCTTGCCGATTTGGTGACAAACGCCGAGGGCTCGGTTCATCCGCGTGTTGAAGTGCTGGGCTTGCCGACGAAATTTATGCCGCAAGCCAAGCCTGCAGCGATTCTCAAGCAACTCGGTCTTGATGCCGAATCGCTCGCAACAACGCTTGCAGCCCTGGCGACTGTCAAGCCAAAATAATTTTGGTGCGACCACGATGAGCCAAATTTTGCTCGACCGTGATTTGTCCCTCGCATTGCGTGTTGCTGACACCGCCGATGCTGTGAGTCTTGCTGGTTTTAATTCGCGCGGTTTTTCGGTGATGCGCAAAGCCGACAAAAGCGAAGTCACCGAAATTGATCGCGCCACCGAAACTGCGATCACAAATATTTTGCGCCTAGAGCGACCCGAGCACAGCGTTTATGGAGAAGAGCACGGCATCGTTGGCCCTGCTAGTGCGAAGTTTCAGTGGGTTATTGATCCGATAGATGGCACAAGCAACTTTGTGCGCGGTGTGCCAGTGTGGGCGTCGCTGATCGCGCTCGTTTGTGACAATGTACCCGTGCTTGGCGTTGTCTCGGCGCCGGCGATGAACATGCGATGGTGGGCTCACGCTGCGGGCGACGCGTTTTTTAATGGAGACAAAATTCGTGTGAGCGAAATAGCCGAATTGCGTCGCGCAAGTTTGAGCATCACAGTCAACAAACCTTGGCGTGATCTTGATATTGGCGGTTCATTAGAGAATTTACAGCGAGATGTTTCGCGCGTACGTGGCTATGGTGATTTTTGGCAACACATGCTCGTGGCTCAGGGTGCAGTTGACATCGCGATCGACTCGATTGGTATGGCGCCGTATGACATTGCAGCACTCGTGCCGATTGTTCAACGCGCTGGCGGTCAATGCTCTGATCGACTCGGCGAAAACAACTGGCGCGCCAACACGCTGATCAGTTCAAACTCGCTGCTCCACGACGCAGCACTCGCCTACCTACCTAAATAATTGCGCGCTTTAGCGCGTGACGAGCCAGGCGATTGCTGCGGCGACAAGAATTAAAACGGGTGCGATTCGCTTGAGAATCGGCAACGCGAGCG
>SYNW01000057.1 GCA_005805045.1 Actinomycetota bacterium | reverse complement strand
TCCCATGTCCGATCAAGTCGACCGCGCCCCGCAGTCTGACTGTCGGCCATCAGCGCGGTGTGGTGTTCGGCGCCACGTTGGGCATGCGCATAAAGGTCGGCGTTCGTGCTGCCCGTTTCGGCAACCCTTTGCACGGTCCAGTCGTTTGGCATATTTGCCAGTGCTTGGTTTTGCCAGTTGTTATCAGTGCTTGCCATCGGCGAGAATAGTATCCCGTGCTTAAGAAAATCCTGATCGCCAATCGTGGCGAAATTGCAGTACGGGTCATTCGCACCGCCCGCGAGATGGGCATCGCCACCGTTGCTGTTTATAGCGAACTTGACCGTAACGCCCTGCATGTGCGTCTCGCCGACGAGGCGTTCGCATTAGGCGGTCAGAGTGCGGCTGAAAGTTATCTCAAAACGGATGCGATCATCGATGCGATTAAGCGCAGCGGCGCCGACGCGGTTCACCCTGGGTACGGCTTTTTCAGCGAGAATGCCGACTTTGCGAAAACCATTACCGACATGGGTGTGGCTTTTATCGGACCACCGCCTGCCGCAATAGTCGAAATGGGTGACAAGGTGTCTTCGCGCAAAGCCGCCCTTCGCGGTGGTGCGCCAATCGTGCCCGGCACGACCGAGTTTTTGAAAAGCGCGGGAGAAATCTCGAATTTCGCAAAGAGTCATGGATACCCCGTGGCGATCAAAGCAGCGTTCGGTGGCGGCGGTCGCGGGATGAAAGTCGTGCACGACGAAAAGAGCGTGCAAGAAGCAATGGAGTCTGCACAGCGCGAGTCAAAGGCATTTTTTGGACGGGATGAAATCTACGTCGAAAAATATCTTTCGTGGCCACGACACATCGAAATCCAACTAATCGGCGACACTCATGGCAACGTCGTCTGGGTCTCGTCACGCGACTGCTCGGCACAAAGACGCCACCAGAAACTGATTGAAGAAGCACCGGCACCGGCTTTGCCAGATGGCGTCGAAGACGCAATGGGTGCCGCCGCCGTAAAAGCCGCAAAGGCGGTTGGCTACTTCAACGCGGGCACGGTCGAATTCATTTATCAAGATGAAGAATTTTTCTTTCTTGAGATGAATACTCGCCTTCAAGTCGAGCATCCAGTAACAGAATTGATCACTGGCATCGATCTTGTTGAATGGCAAATAAGAGTTGCCGCCGGCGAGAAATTGCCGATGAATCAAAAACAAGTTTTGGCAGCGCGGCGCGGACATGCAATCGAAGTTCGCATCAATGCCGAGAATCCGACTGGCGGCAAGTTCTTGCCGTCACCCGGCACGATCACCAAACTCACGACACCCGACGGTTTCGGTGTTCGTTTCGACGGTGGCTATGAGTCTGGTGACACGGTCAGCCAGTATTACGACAACTTGGTCGGCAAACTTATCGTCTGGGGCAAAGATCGTGAGTCGGCAATTGCTCGAACTATTCGCGCGCTTGAAGAAACACAAATAGAAGGCTTGCACACGACGATCGAAGCTGACCTCGCAATCTTGCGTCATCCCGATTTCGCCGCCACGAAACATTCAACAAAATGGGTTGAAGAGAAACTTGATCTCTCAAAGATCATCTCAACGACCGGCGAGACACAAGCCAACAATGACGGTCTCGTCGAAAAGAGTACGGTCGTCGAAGTCAACGGCAAACGTTTCAATGTCAAAGTCTGGGTACCGCCCGCTGGCGGCGTGGGTCAGCCCGCGCCAAAAACTCGTTCAGCATCTCGTGGTGCGACTCAGTCGCCGACATCGAGCGGCACGATCATCGCACCAATGCAGGGCACCGTGATCAAAATTCTGGTAACTCAAGGTCAGAGCGTCGCCCAAGGTGATGCTGTTCTCGTGCTTGAGGCGATGAAAATGGAAAACCAGATTCAAACCGACAAAGCAGGCACGGTTACCAAAATCAATTGCAAAGCTGGCGACACGGTCGGCAGTGGCGATGTACTGCTGGTAATTGAATAACCTCTTCGTAACCAGTCGCTACGTTGAATTACAGTTGATCATCAGCAAAGCCTTTTTATGAAGCGAGAAAAGTGACAGAAAAATCAACCAGCCAAGAGGGTCGAGTGGATGAAGAGTCTCAGGCTGAACGCAATAGCGGTTTTGCTATCGAACGCTCGCGTCGTCTGAATGCGGTCAACGAACTACGAAATTTAGGTTCAAACCCGTATCCCCACCGTTTTGATCGCACGCACACACTCGGCGAGTTGCGTGAAATTTTTGCGTCGCTTGAAGCCGGCTCTGAAACCAAAACAGTTGCCGCGGTCGCCGGCCGTATCATGCTCAAGCGTGACCAAGGAAAGTTGATTTTCATCACGATCAAAGATCGAAGTGCAGAGATTCAATTGTTCGTTTCAAAAGCAATCGTCGGCGACGCGCAGTTTGATGCGATCAACAATTTGGATCTCGGCGACTGGGTTGGTGCTCACGGCGCTGTCATGACGACACGCAAGGGCGAACTATCAATCAAGGTAACTGCGGTTGAACTGCTCTCAAAGTCATTGCGACCGCTCCCTGACAAATTTCATGGATTGACCGATGTCGATACGCGTTATCGCCAGCGATACGCCGATCTCATCGTCAACGACGAAGCGCGTCGGGTGTTCGAAGTGCGACATGCAACCATCGCTAGTTTTCGCCGCACGCTGCATGAGCGTGATTACATAGAAGTCGAGACTCCGGTCTTGCATGTTGAGGCCGGTGGGGCGCAAGCCCGCCCATTTCTTACACACCACAACACGCTGGACATGCAGTTGTTCCTGCGCATCGCCCTTGAGTTGCATCTCAAGCGATTAATCGTTGGCGGCATGGAGCGCGTGTTTGAAATCGGTCGGGTATTTCGCAACGAGGGCATATCGACTCGTCACAATCCAGAGTTCACGATGATGGAGTCATATCAGGCTTTTGCCGACCATACCGATGTAATGGATCTCACCGAGGTGCTGATTCGCAATGCGGCCCTGGATGCACTGGGCACAACGATCGTAGATATTCGCGGCACCGAATGCGACCTCGCCGAACCTTGGCGTCGCGTTCGAATGATTGATCTCGCCAGCGAGGCAGTCGGCGAAAAAGTTCATCCATCACAATCGGTTGATTCGTTGCGGGCGATCGCCAAAAAACATGGCATCAACGTCGAGGCGCGTTGGGGATCGGGACGGATCATCGAAGAGATATTCGCCGAGAAAGCCGAGCCAACTCTGATCAAGCCGACATTTGTTACCGGTCATCCGGTTGAAATCTCACCACTCGCCCGCGTCGACCGTAACGATCCATTCTTGACCGAACGATTCGAATTGTTTGTTGGCACACACGAGCTGGCGAACGGCTTCACTGAATTGAACGATCCGATCGAACAACGCGAACGATTTAACGAAGAGGCAAAATCAAAGGCGGCCGGCAACCTCGAAGCGGGCACGATTGACGAGGATTATTTGCGAGCGCTCGAATTTGGTCTGCCACCAACAGGTGGCCTCGGCATCGGCATTGACCGACTCGTGATGCTCTTGAGTGGCGCGACGAGCATCAAAGATGTGATTTTGTTTCCAACATTGCGACCAGAGGTGTTCGAATAATGAGTGCTACAAAATTTGCATGGGGCGTCGGTGTCGCCACTATGGCGCCCGACGATTCGGTGCTGGACGTCTTTTTTCGCAAACTTGGCTGGGGCGAGAGCACGCCCGCAGAGTTTTTGTCATCTTTGCCCGTGGCCCATACCGATCCACGTCGTGGTGTTGGCATTGTGCCCGTCAATATTTCGATTGATACAAACACGGCGCCACGCGACGCGACAGATGCATATTTGCGCCTGCACTTGATGTCGCATCGTTTTGCTCTGCCAAATTCAATGAATCTTGAAGGCATTTTCGGTGTGTTAACAAACGTCGCCTGGACATCCCTCGGCGCCGTGCCAGTCGATCTAATCGATGAAGTCACTTTCAACATGCGCCGTCGTGGCGAACACCTCACGATCCATGGCGTCGACAAGTTACCGCGCATGACCGACTATGTGGTGCCAAGTGGCGTGCGCATCGCCGATGCCTCGCGAGTTCGGCTCGGCGCACATCTTGCGCCTGGCACGACCGTGATGCACGAAGGTTTCTGCAATTTCAACGCCGGCACGCTCGGCACATCAATGGTCGAAGGTCGAATTTCTCAAGGTGTTGTCGTCGATGACGGCTCAGATATCGGTGGTGGTGCCTCGATCCTGGGCACGCTCTCAGGTGGTGGCAAAGAAGTTATTCGTGTTGGCAAGCGTTGTCTGCTCGGCGCCAACAGCGGTCTTGGCATCAGCCTGGGCGATGATTGCATCATCGAAGCGGGGCTCTATGTAACTGGCGGCACTTTGGTCAAACTTCCCGATGCGACAATCGTCAAAGCTCGCCAACTTTCTGGTGCCAACAATTTGTTGTTCCGTCGCCACAGCCAATCTGGCGCCGTCGAGGCCGCACAACGCACCGGCTCTTGGGGCGGCCTCAACTCGGCCCTCCACAAAAACTGAAACTTGTCCAATGTCAAGCTTGAAACAGGTGATCAAGAAACTCACAACTTCATCTTTTGACAAACAACAAGCTTCGCTCGTTCAAAAAATAATCGGTTCAACGACCATCTCATTGCTAGATATAGGCGCGGCCCACGGCGCATACGATCGCTGGACCGTTTTCAAAAAACACATCGACTACTTCGCGGTTGAACCAGACTCACGATCATCAGCAAGCGTGCTCAATTCAAACAGTTCGTCGTCATACAATTCAGAAACTTTGATCACCAAGGCCCTCTGGCACTCCGTGGGTGAAGTAACTCTGAATCTCTGTCGCAAGCCAATGGTTTCGTCGATCTACGAGCCAAATCGTCGTTTCACCGATTTATTTCCCGAACCAGAGCGCCACGACATCGTCGGCAAAGTAACGCTGCCATGCGAAACAGCAGATCGAATCGCACAAGAACTAAATGCGACTTTTGATGTAATTAAACTTGATGTTCAAGGTGCCGAACTGGACGTGATGCATGGTTCGGCCAAAAGTCTCGAGCATGTTCTGGCGATCGACATTGAAGTCGAGTTCTGCGAACTATATGAGGGTCAACCATTATTTGACCAAGTATTTTCGTTTTTACGAAAAGCGGGTCTCGAGTTCATCGACTTCACTTATATTTATCGGTGGTCGCCAGACGCTTACAACGGTTTGGGCCAAGCAACATTCAGCGATGCACTTTTCATGCGGGCCCCCGAAAAGGTTGCTGAGTCGAGCGACGCATCGACGATTAGCAAGTTCGCAATAATTTGTGCCGTATATGAGCGTGGCGATCTATTGCTGCGTCTTGGCAACGCCTGCAAAAAGAGCAGTTCTACAAACCTTGAATTGGCCAATCAAATTCTCGAACTTGGGCAGTTACTGAGCGGGCGAAATGCCAGAACTCAACGCCAACTCAATCGCGCCACGAAAGTTATTCGACTTTTCCATCCACGCGTCCGCGCACATATTGCGCACTAGACAGAAAGCTCGATATGAATTTTGAAGAGTTGCGAGAACTAGTGCGTGCGCGGCGCACAGACATGATGGTCGACAAAGATCGCCCGTTAGATGCGGGCGTTCTCGAAAAACTCTGCGAACTCGCAATGTGGGCGCCAAACCACAAGCTCACATTTCCGTGGATGTTCGCTGCCGTCGTTGGTGACGCTCGCGAACGCCTAAGCAACTGCGTTGCCGATGCGATGGCGCGCGAAGGCGACAAGCCTGAAAAAGTCGCCAAAGCCCGCACCAAGTTTCAGCG
>SYNW01000056.1 GCA_005805045.1 Actinomycetota bacterium | reverse complement strand
TGGCGCGTTTGTCTTGTCGGCCAGCCAAGTTTGTTCGATCTCTGCCAATTTGCCCGATTCTTTAAGAGCGCCGAGAGCGGTGTTGACACAGTCGACAAGCTTGTTGTCTTTGTCGAACAGCAAGCCGAAGTTATCGGCGGCGACTGCATCACTCAATGGAAACTGTCCAATGACTTTTGAACCCTCAATCTCGACGGCGCTGATGTAGAACGCCGTCGGCAAGTCGACGACGATCGCATCGATTTGTTTTGCTTCGAGTGCAGCCTTGGCACCAGCGTTGTCGTCATAGACGAACGGCTCATTGGTTGGCATGATCACATTCAGAATAAAGTCGAGACTTGTCGTGCCTGACTGCGCACCGAACTTGAGTTCTTTGAGTTCTGAAAGTTTTGTCGCGCTGGCAACAGGAGAGTCAGAAAAACCGACGACGGCTTGATTCGTCGAATAGTACGGATCGCTGAAACTGACAGTTGCTTTGCGCTCATCGGTGATCGAGTATTGCTGCAAGTTGAAGTCGAAGTTTTTTGCACCTGGTTGAATTGCCTCGTCGAAACCGGTTCGAACCCAGACAATGTTTTCGTTCGTATAGCCAAGTTCGCCAGCCACCGCATATGCAATTGCGGCTTCAAAACCCTCACCAGATTCTGGTGCGTCGCCAACAACCCAAGGCTCGAAAGCCGGGGTGCCAGTTGCAATCGTCAATTTGCCTGACTCGATTGTCGGGCAGGCTGAACTCGAATCGTCACTGCCGCAACTCGCAAGGCCGAGCGCTGCCGTGCTGCCGAGGATGATCGCCATGCGCGTGAGACGTAATTTAATAGTCATAATGTGGGTTCCTTTCTAGAGAACGACTTGTTATTTGCAGCCAAAACTAGCATTACTTGACAGTGAGACGGTTATAGTCTTATTGTCTCACTATGGCTATCTCGGCTACCGCAAATCCAGCAACCTTCACTGAGGTTGAAACCCGCGTGCTGGACGCCACGAAATTGGCCATCGAAAAGTGGGGAGTTTCGCGCTTTACCGTCGCCGACGTTTGCGATCTGTCGGGTGTTTCGCGCGCAACCGTTTATCGCATGTTTCCGGGCGGCAAGGAAGTTTTGCTTGAAGCGCTTCATGTGCGCTCGCTGGATGAATTTTTTACCACGCTGTTAGCTCGTGCCGAAGGTGCAAAGTCGCTGGAAGATCTGCTCGTGCGCTGCATCGTTTCGGCGACCACCGAGTTGCGCAACGATCAACACTTGGCGATGATGCTGGCCACTGAGCCGGGTACGACTCTGATGCAGTTCACGATCGACGGATTGTCGCGCATCGTGCGTGTCGCCGCTTCGTATTTGGCGCCACTGGTTGCGGACTTTTTGCCCAAGCGCGAAGCCGATGCACTGGTCGAAGTTTTGGCTCGTCTTGTAATTTCTTATTTCTTGACGCCGTCAGAGCGCTTTGATTTCACAAACGACGCGAGCGTCGCAAAGTTCTTGCACATGCACATCAACATCCACGAATTAACTAAGTAAAACTAAACAAACAGGAGCAATAGCTATGTCAATCACAGAAAAGCAAAATCAAGAAATCATCGGTCGTGACGAGATCAACAACATTGAAGCGATTTTGAGCATTCCGCTCACGCCAGCAAATGAGATCGAACACGTCGTCAAGAACAACGCCGACTCGGTTTTCACTTGGGACTACTCACTGACTCGTCAGCCTTTGCGCAAGCTCTATGAAAAAGCCAAGACGAGTCAATGGAACGGCACGTTTGATCTGGATTGGAACACCGAAGTCGACATCGAAAAAACCATCACCGCCGACCAGGATGCAATCGGTCGCGGGATGAATGCAGACTTGTACGCAGACACAAAACTCGCAAAATGGACCGACAAAGAATGGCTCGAGTTCGGCATTCACAGCCGCAAATGGAGCCTCTCGCAGTTTCTGCACGGCGAACAGGGCGCGCTTATTTGCACCAGCAAGATCGTCGAGACTGTGCCGTGGTACGACGCGAAACTCTATGCCAGCACTCAGGTCGTAGACGAGGCTCGTCACGTCGAAGTATTCGCTCGTTATCTCGACGAGAAACTCGACGGCGGCTATCCGATTAATCCGCACCTGAGTATGTTGCTCGACGACATTGTCAAAGACTCACGCTGGGACTTCACGTATCTCGGCATGCAGATCATGGTCGAAGGTTTGGCGCTCGCAGCATTCGGCTACTTGCACCAGTTGACGAGCGAGCCACTGTTGAAGAAATTGTTGCGCTACGTTATGAGCGACGAAGCCCGTCACGTGGCATTCGGTGTACTCAGCCTCAAAGAGGTCTACGACGGCATGAGCGACAAAGAGATCATGGATCGTCAAGAGTTCGCCTACGAAGCCAGCATTCGCATGCGTGACCGCTTCTTGCAACAAGAAGTTTGGCAACACATGGGCGTCGACCCAAAGACTTTGATCCCGTTGTTGGTCAATGATCCAACTCGCAAAATCTTCCAGCAAATGTTGTTTGCCAAGATCGTGCCGAATTGCAAGAAACTTGGTTTGCTTGACCGCAACGACAAGTGGTTGCGCCGCCGCTTTGAGGAGATGGGTGTAATTCAATTTGAAGACTGGGAAAACACAGATGACGAATATCTCAAGTTCGAGATCGGCAAAGAAGTCGAAATTCGCCACTAGTTGACTTGATATCGTTGGGCCGCTTTGCGTCCAACGAGAAAAACTCGTTAGATTCGTGCGCGTGCAAATGACTATTATCTAGGCATGCCGAGATTTGGTCAGGTTCTCACTGCGATGGTGACACCGTTTGACAAGAACGGTGAATTAAACCTCGACGGGGTGCGTCGCCTGGCGAAATGGCTGCAGGACAATGGCAACGATGGGCTAGTAGTCGGTGGCACAACAGGTGAGGCGTCGACGCTGACAGACGACGAGAAACTTGCGTTGTTTGCGGCAACTGTCGAGGCAGTGACGATTCCGGTTATTGCTGGCACGGTCACCAACGACACGAAGCATTCTGTTCATTTGACTGAACAGGCTTCAAAACTCGGCATTGCCGGCATTTTGGCTGTTGGTCCGTATTACAACAGACCATCACAGGCTGGCATTCTGGCGCACATGAAGGCAGTTTGTGCGGCGACGACGCTGCCAGTCGTCGTGTACGACATTCCGATCCGCACTGGCCGAAAAATTTCGACTGCAACACTCGCGAAATTGGCCAATGAAGTAAAAAATGTGGCGGCACTCAAAGATGCAAGTGGCAACCCAGCCGAAACGGCGATGTTGATGACCCAAGTACCGAAAAGTTTCGAGCTTCTTAGCGGCGACGATGGTCTGACTTTGCCGCTGATGGCGATTGGTGCGACCGGCGTGATCGGTGTGGCGACGCATTGGACAGCCGTTGATCATCAGGAGATGTTCAAAAAATGGAACGCCGGCGACGTCGCTGGTGCCCGCGCGGTCAACTCAAGGATGCTCGAGAGCTTCGCGTTTGAAACTGGTGACGATAATCCAAACCCGTTGCCGAGCAAAGTGATGATGAACCATCTTGGGCTCGATGTCGGTGAGGCGAGACTGCCGATGGGGCCGCCACCGAGTGGTCTGGCCGAACGGGCAGCAAAAGTGTTCGGCAATCTGCAAGCCGCGCGCGCCGTCGCGCAAAAGTAATGTCAAAACCAGTTCGCATCGCCTTCCTCGGCGGGCTAGGCGAAATTGGTCGAAACTGCATGGCGGTCGAACAAGACAAAAAGATTTTGCTGATCGACTGCGGGTTGATGTTTCCCAAAGCCGAACACGGCGACGACATCGAGGTAATCATCCCAGATTTCACATGGTTGCTCGAGCGCAAAGACCGCATCGTTGGCTGCGTTGCGACACACGGCCATGAAGATCATGTCGGGGCGTTGCAGTATTTGTTGCAAGACGCGTCGTTTCCGTTGTATGGCTCGGCGCTCACTTTGGGTCTCGCGCGCAATCGAATCTCTGAAGCGCGACTGACCGACAAGACGAAATTTATCGAAGTTAGCGACAACGACCGTGTCAAGATTGGGCCGTTTGATGTTGAATTCATCCCGGTCACACACTCGGTACCGCACGCGCATGCAATCGCATTGCACACGGCACAAGGTGTGATCGTGCATTCGGGTGACTTCAAGATTGATCTCACGCCAGTTGATCATCGTCGCACTGATCTGGCACGTCTTGGTTCGTTGTCGTCAAACGAGGGCATTCGGTTGTTGATGCTCGACTCGACCAACGCGGGCGAGCGTGGTCATGCACCGAGCGAGTCTGATGTCGGTGCCGTGTTACGGGGTATCTTCAACGAACATCGTGAGAAGCGCATAATCACGGCCAGTTTCGCCAGCCATATTCACCGCGTGCAGCAGATCGCTGATGCGGCAATCGACTCTGGTCGTGTTGTCGTGCCGCTCGGCAGGTCGATGATCAACAACATTCGTCTTGCGCGCGACTTGAAGGTGCTGACAATTCCTGAAAAAAGTTTGGTCAGTGCAGATTCGCTGGGCAAATATGACGACCACGAAATCTGCATTATCTCGACCGGGTCGCAAGGCGAGGCGATGTCGGCGCTGACGAATCTGGCAAAGGGCGATAGTCGCTACGTGAAAGTTGGCGAAAGCGATGTCGTCATTTTTTCGAGTCATGCCATCCCTGGTAACGAACACAACGTCAACAAGGTGATTGATGCGTTGTTGCGTCGCGGTGCGACTGTCGTGCATTCGGGTATTGCCGATGTGCATGCAACGGGTCATGCCCAAGCAGAGGATTTGAAGACATATTTGAATGTCACCGAGCCGCAATGGTTCGTGCCGATTCATGGCGAGTATCGACACATGTTCGCCAATGCCGAGTTGGCGCGAATCATGGGTGTCGCGTCACGCAATGTTTTGTTGTGCGAAGACGGGGATCTCATTGAGATCACCGATGGTGGGATCGACTTTTCTGGGCGCATACCCGCCGAGTATGTCGTGCCACAAAAGTCGCGACGCGCTGGCAAAAAGTCAAAAGATAAACAAACCAAGAAACACAAAAAACACTAACCATTTGCGACGATCAGCGCGTTTCGGCGAGATGGCTTGCTGGATTCAATTAGGCGAGTAATCCCACCTGTAAACAGACCCCGTTGGTAATGTTGATTTATGGCAAAAGTGCCCAAATCTAAATCTGCGCGCCCCAAGAAGGGCTCACGAAACCGAGATAACGAGCGACCGCGCCGTCCAGATAATGTGCGGCCGATTCGGGCATTGCGCGAGCATGATGCTGATGACGAGCCGACCCGTTATCGGGTTGTTTCGCAACACGGCCCAATTTTTGGTGGATTATTCGAGGGGCGGGCACACGAATTCAGCGGTTTGGGTTTGATCGCGTTCGGCGCATTGCTCGTATTGTCGGTCTACTTGAAGTTGGCTGGGCCACTTGGTCGAGCGCTGGATAGTCTTTCGTCGTCGACGATCGGCGTTGGTCGATTCTTCTTGCCGATTTTGTGCATCGGCTTGGGTGTTGCGCTTGCACGACGCAAAAGTTGGCAAAATCAAATTCGAACGGCAATCGGCTGGACGTCGCTGACTGGCGTGTTGCTTGGTCTGACCCATGTGTTTTTTAGTGACGTCGAAAACCGCACTGGTGGATGGTTCGGCTATGTAGTGGGCGAACCAACGCAGAACTCGCTATCAGATATTGGTGCAACCGTGCTGTTGTCGGCCCTGCTCGTCGGCTCGGTGATGCTCGTGTCTGGCAAGTCGGCGCCAGAGTTGATTGAAGTTTTGCGCAATGTGTGGCGCAGAATTAGCGGCAAGTTTTCTTCGGCGACCAAAAATTTGTCGGGTGCGCTGGATGAAAATCGGGGTTTTGCCGGTGAACAAGCCGATGTGCCCGGCGGTTTCGCGCCACAAGATGATCAACGGCCAGAACTTTATGATTTTGTCCAAGATGGCCAAGATGACGACAATCGAGACCAAGAAAAGAGGCCGCGTCGCGAACGCAAGCGTCGCGAGCAAGCCGAGTCGAAGTCGCCAGCGAAGCCAGCAGCCAAACTCGCGCCGGTCAAAGGCGAGCCACAAGAAATACCGCTCGGTCCAAGTGGTCAGCCAAGCGATTGGACGCTTCCAGAACTCGACTTCTTGTTGCTGACCAGCAACAAAAAAGCCAACGAAGAAGCAATTCGTGAACGCGGTGATCAACTCGTGGCGGCGCTTGCATCGCACGGTGTCGACACAGAACTCGTCGGTTATACGCGCGGTCCGACGGTCACGCGCTATGAATTGTCGCTGGGTGACGGCGTAAAGGTCGCCAAGGTGACGACGCTTTCGCGCGACATCGCCTACACCATGGCGGCAACTGATGTGCGAATTTTGGCGCCGATACCTGGGCGATCGGCGATCGGCATCGAAGTGCCAAACGAACAACGCGAACTTGTTTCAATCGGTGACTTGCTCGTGTCTCAAGAAGCACGCACGGCGACTCATCCGCTTGATGTCGCAGTGGGCAAAGATATTTCGGGTCGCCCCGTGTTCTTGAATATCTCGACTACGCCGCACTTGTTGATCGCTGGCGCGACCGGTGCCGGTAAGTCGAGCGTGATCAACTGCATCATTACCTCGGTGTTGATGCGTGCGACGCCAGATCAGGTGAAGTTGATTCTCATCGACCCGAAGCAGGTTGAGATGGCGCAATACACGCGACTGCCGCACTTGTTGACGGCGCCGGTCACAAACCCAAAGAAGGCCGCCAATGCTCTCGGTTGGGCAGTCAAAGAAATGGAGCGTCGATACGACCTTCTTGTTGAAGCAGGCTTTCGTGATGTGGCTGGCTACAACGCGGCTTACGATCGCGGCGAGATGTCGGCGCAAGAAGGTCATGAAACAGACAAACAGTTTTCGCGAATTCCGTACATTTTGGTTGTCGTCGACGAGTTGAACGACTTGATGATGGTCGCGGCCCGCGATGTCGAAGACTGCATCACGCGAATAGCGCAGAAAGCGCGTGCGGTTGGCATTCACTTAGTGGTGGCGACGCAGCGCCCGAGCGTGAATGTAATCACTGGTGTGATCAAGGCGAATATTCCTGCTCGCATGGCGTTTGCTGTTTCGAGTTTGACCGACAGCCGAGTGATTCTTGATCAACCAGGTGCAGAAAAACTAGTGGGTATGGGTGACATGTTGATGCTGCCTGGCAACACATCTGTTTCGCAGCGTCTGCAGTCGGCATGGGTCAGCGAGAACGAAGTACGCAAAGTTGTCGGTCACTGGCGTCGACAAGCCCCAGAAGTTACCTATGTCTCGGGCATTGAAGGCGACGCGAATAAATCGTCAAGTAACGGCGAAATTTTTGGTGGCAGCAGCGGAGACGAAGACGACGACGAACTTATGCGTCAAGCGATGGATCTTGTCGTGCGAACCCAGCAGGGCAGTACCTCGATGTTGCAACGAAAACTTAAAGTTGGGTTTGCTCGGGCGGGTCGGCTTATGGACATGCTCGAACAACGCGGCGTCGTTGCGCCGAGCGAAGGTTCGCGCCCGCGTGAAGTGTTGATGACCGTCGAAGAACTTGAAATCATCCAAAAGGCGAGTTAATTCACACTCTCGTTCATTTCGTGGTGCAGGAACGATAGATAGAATAAAAAATTGTGACACAACACTTTTATCTTGAGTCGTTGGGGTGTCCAAAAAATGATGTTGATTCGGACAAAATCATCGGAACGTTGTTAAAAGATGGTCTCGTGCAAACTGATGAGGTTTCGCAAGCAGATCTAGTAATCGTCAATACGTGTGCATTCATCGAAGACGCACGGCGCGAGTCGATCGACACGGTTCTCGAACTTTCGGGGCAACGCAAAGCTGGTGCTCGAGTCGTAGTCACGGGTTGCATGGCCGAGCGCTACGGTTCTGAACTTGCCGAGTCGTTGCCAGAAGCCGACCACATCGCTGGTTTTGGTGTGCCAATTACGCTGACTAAAAAATCAGTCGGCGTGACGAGCCAAAATGTGCCCGCTTTTGATTTGTTGAATCTGCCTCGACCAAAGTCGCGCGCGCCGTGGGCATACATCAAAATCGCCGAGGGTTGCGACCGTAATTGCGGGTTTTGCGCGATACCTAGTTTTCGTGGGCCCCAACGCAGTCGTGACATTGAGTCGATTTTGACAGAAGTCGAACAACTTGAAGTCAAAGAAATCGTGTTGGTCGCCC
>SYNW01000055.1 GCA_005805045.1 Actinomycetota bacterium | reverse complement strand
GATCAAAATCACATTGCGTGCGACATCCAGCCAACTCATCGGTCGCTGCGAAGTGGCACCGAAACACGAGCAGGGCAACCTTTCGGGGTCGCGCAAACGCACGAGCAACAAAATCGTGAACGCAACCAGCAAAATCAGACTTGCGGCGAGTGCCTGGTCAAACCACCAACCGCCGACGAGTAGCACCGCCAAAGCAATCTCAGCCAACGGCACGAGCACGACAAAAGGGTTGGGTGCCCCCAAGGCTTGAGCCTGAGTCGTCCAATTGTTAAAAGTCGCGAATTTGGCGACACCCGCATAAACAAATACCGCTGCAACAACTAGCGCAAGAACAAAACTCACGACAATGGTGATGTCGTGACAACGGCTCCCTTTGAAAACACCATCGGGTTTCCCGCCCCTGTGGCAGCCATAAGACTTTGCACAAGACCCACGACAAACAAATGATCGCCAATTTGTGAACTTGACTCGATTTTGCAATCGATGAATGCCACACAGCCATCGATCATCGGCGACTTAAGCGGCGAAGGCGACCACTTCACGCCTTCGTATCGATCTTCGCTCTCTTTGGCGAATCGCCAACACAACTCACCCTGGGTTGCTGCCAACACGTTCACACAGAACACTCCAGACTCAGCGATAGCGGGCCAAGATTTCGAATTGCCGCCCGGGAAAAACCCAACAAGTGGCGGATCAAGCGAGATCGAACTAAATGATCCGATCGTCAAGCCTTGGGGCTTGCCTGCTTTGTCCAGACCCGAAATGATCACGACTCCGGTCGGAAAGTGTCCAAGAACTGTTCGAAACTCTTTGCTATCAAATTGCGAATTCATTGCTTTCAGACTACGCCACAAACCTCGACGGCCATTCCTTCTGCGGCGGCGAAAACTTCGAATCCGCGATTCTTGGCCACTCCGGCAAGCCGTTGCGCAATCACATCAAGCGCGTCGTCGGTACGCGACGGGTCGTGATGAAACAGAGCCAGTCGTTTGGCTGATGTCGTCTCGGCAACCCACATCGCAAATTCAAGAGTTGAGTGGCCCCAATCTGACTTGTGTTCGAATTCTGCTGGGGTGTATTGCGAATCATGAATCAGCAAATCAGTGCCCTGACAAATTTGACGAGCACCAGTTGTGAGCGCGAAACCCGTGACTGGTTGCTGGTGATCGGGAAGATAAGTCACGGTTGAATTGCTGGCAGTTATGCGAAAACCGAGTGTCGGCCCCGTATGGGGCACAAAGCGACTCATCACTTTGGTGTTTCCGATCACGAAATCATCGTCACCAATTTCGTGAAAATTGATAGTGGCTTTAAATTCATTCAAACTGATCGGAAAAATTGGCGGGCAAATCTTTTTCAAGAAAATTTCACGCAAACTTCTGCCCTCGTCTTGTCTCGGCGCATAAATGTCCAGCACAGTCTCGTCACACAGCAATGATCTAAAAAATGGCAAACCTTGGATGTGATCCCAATGCAAGTGAGTCAACAGACATGTGCCGACAAATGGCTCTGGCCGCAACTCGGTCTCAGTCTCAGATTGCGAAGAGTTGATGTAGCGCAAGCCCGTGCCAAGATCAAAAATTATCGGAGTGTCGCTTGCTGGCTTGATCGAAACACAAGAAGTGTTTCCGCCGTACCGATGCGTCTGCGGGTCATGACATGCAGTTGAACCACGCACGCCATGAAACGACACCGTTAAACCAAATTCCCCCACAGGTGAAACGGTATTGGTATCGCAATTCAGATGTAAAGACCCAATGGGGTGACCTTCGTCGCAGGCAACTAACTTTGAATTCATGCCCGAACCGAAAATCAAGATTGACTGCGTGTCGGCCAACGGCACCGACTTCTCGTATCTCGAGTGTGGCACTGGCAAATTGGTGCTGTTGCTACACGGCTTCCCTGACACAGCGAATACCTGGCGACACCTGATGCCGCAACTCGCCGCCGCGGGATATCGCGCCGTCGCACCTTTCATGCGTGGCTACGCCCCGAGCGCGGTGCCGTCGGATGGCTGTTATCAAACTGCGATGCTGGCCCGTGACGCTAATGGATTGCACGAAAAACTTGGTGGCGATAACGAAGCAGTAATCATCGGCCATGACTGGGGTGCGCCAACTGTTTATGGTGCTGCTATCGACGCACCTTTGCGTTGGAAAAAAGTGGTCGGCATGGCTGTGCCACCAACTGCCGCGCTCGGTATGGCGTTTGTCCAGAATCTTGAACAAATCAAAAAAAGCTGGTACATGTTTTTCTTTCAGCATGGACTGGCTGATCTAGTGGTCGGTGCAAACAATCACGCATACATCGAGATGTTGTGGCGCGACTGGTCGCCCGGCTACGACGCCAGTTTTGATCTTGATGCAATAAAAAAGTCGCTTGCTGATCCAAAAAACTTGCAGGCAGCACTTGGCTATTATCGTGCGACGCTCGGCGACGGTTATCGCGATCCTTCGCTTAAAGCCTTGCAAGATCAAATGGGCGCTGGCGTGCCAACTCAGCCACTGCTATATCTTCACGGCGCAAACGATGGTTGCATCGGCGTCGACGTTGTTGAGTCAGCGAAAAAAATTGCACCTGCAAACGTGCATTTTGAACTGGTCAAAGCGGCTGGGCACTTTTTGCAACTCGAACAACCCAAAGTCGTTAACAAACTGATCTGCAATTTCTTGGCAAATTAGCAGTGACCGCCTCGCAAAATCCGCTTCGCGACGGATGGACTTTAATTGTCAAGCGTGAATGCGCCACATGCGTGATGGTCGTGCCCGTCATCGCACGGCTCGCGCGCGAACTGCCGTCGCTGACTGTCTATACACAAGATGATCTGACATTTCCCGAAGGCGTCGCTTCTGTCAACGATCTTGATCTTGCTGCCAGTTGGCATGCCGATATCGACACCGTGCCGACACTGATTTTTCGCGAAAACGGTGTTGAGACGATGCGCACTGCAGGTTGGCAACGTAACGAGTGGCGCAAAATCACCGGCATCAAAGACCTGGGGGCAGAGTTGCCGGAGTTTCGACCAGGCTGCGGCTCAATGAGCGTTGACCCCGACATCATCGACAAACTTCGCGTGCGCTACGGTGGCGAAATTCTTCACGCCAGACGAATTGACATCGCCGCCGCAGAAGACGAAGTCGAAGCACTCTTCGCTCGCGGTTTCACTGATGGCTTGCCTGTCGTACCCCCAACTCCCGAGCGTGTGATGCGCATGTTGTCTGGCACATCGCGAGCGCCGCAAGATGTCGTCGCGATTGCTCCTCCAGATTTGGTTGAACTCACTGTTGAAAAAATCGCGATCAATGCGGTAATGGCGGGTTGCCTGCCCGAATACTTGCCTTGGGTTATTGCAGCGATTGAAGCAGTCTGCACTGACGAGTTCAACATGCACGGCGTGCTTGCAACCACAATGCCGGTTGGCCCGGTGATCGTTTGTAACGGCCCGGGCACCCGCTCAATCGGCATGAACTCGGGAGTGAATGTTCTCGGTCAAGGCAATCGTGCGAATCTGACGATCGGCCGTGCAGTGCAACTGACGATTCGCAATGTCGGCGGCGGGCGCCCAGGCGAAATCGACCGCGCAGCACACGGCAACCCCGGCAAATTGAGTTTCTGCTTTGCCGAAGACGAACTTGGTTCGCCGTTTACTTCGCTCGCAGTTTCGCGTGGCTTCGACGCTTCGCAAAACACCGTGACAGTTTTCGCTGGTGAGGGCCCAAGATGTGTCGTCGATCAACTTGCGCGCGAGCCACAACAACTCGCGCAAAGTTTGGCTTCGTGTTTGCGCACGGTGCATCATCCAAAATTGCCGTTTGCGTTTGATGCGATGTTGATTCTTGGCCCCGAACACGCTCGTGTATTCGCGCAAACTCAATGGAGCCGCGAGCGCGTGTTGCAAGAAGTCAACGATCGTTTGCAGTTGCCCGGCGCCGAGATCATGCGCGGCGCAGGTGGCATGGCTGAAGGCGTGCAAGAGGCGTTCAAAGATGCAACCTTGCCAAAGTTTCGACCAGATGGATTACTGCTCGTTCATGCAGGTGGTAACGCTGGCCTGTTCAGTGCCATCGTCGGCGGCTGGGCCAACGGTACCCTCGGCAGCGACCCAGTGACTAAGTTGGTGAGCGCATGACGAATCAAGTGGTTCTTGACCCAACAAGCGAAAAGAAACTCGTCTCGCGCGAATTGCTCGCAAGACCGGCGACCATTTCAGGCCAGACAATTGGGTTGCTCGACATTTCAAAAGCACGGGGCGATATGTTTTTGAATCAACTCGAATCGCGACTGACAACAGCTGGGGCAAAGGTGTTGCGCTTTCGCAAGCCGACATTTACCAAGCCGGCGCCGGTTGATTTGCGCCACGAGATCGCAACAAAGTGCACGTTGGTTATCGAAGCCCTCGCCGATTGAGGCAGTTGCACGTCGTGCAGTGTGCACGACATCGTCGATCTTGAAACTCGCGGTGTGCCGGCGATATTTATCGCCTCAGATGTTTTTGTGCAGGCCGCCGAAGCGCAAGCCACCGCGCTCGGCTTTCCGACAGTGCAACGAGTGTTCGTACCGCACCCAATTCAAGATCGCACTAACGACGAAATGCGCGCGCTAGCCGACTTGGCTTACGACGCGATTGTTGCAGCGATTACAACGAGAAGCTAGCTACTCATTAGGTGGGCTGATCTCCATGGTCATGCCACTTCCAAGCAATCACCCAAATTGCGATTAAACAGGCAACTTCGACAAATGCCACAAACACGTAATGAGGTTTTACGGAATCATTGCCAATTTCTGGTCCGACGACAAACAAAATCGTAATTGTGCTTGCGACAATGTTTAACCAACGATTGATCAAATACCGAAAGATTCGCGAAAAAATAATCATCAGAATCGGGATTTCAATCATGATTGCCCCAAAAAGCATCAAGCGACTGACCGGGACCTCGGTCTCGGCTGCAATCTCCACGACCTCATCTAGTGCTCCAGGAATAAACAAAGTGAGAATATCTGCTGTCAACATATTTAGCAATACAACAATCCATAGCAAGGACAATAAATTTCTCGTGTCAACTCTATTTTTCATATCGGCGAATCTAGCCGAAAAACCCCTTAATCCCAGGCTTCGTCTGGGTTGTACGGTCGCGCACGTTTTGGTGCGCTGTCGCGCTTCCAAACCAAAACTCTTCGTCTGAAATAACAAACTTCGTCGCCCGCCTGGTTGAAACCTTTCGTCTCGACAGTCACGACACCACGATCAGGCTTTGAAGAGGAAGGTTTTACTTCGAGCACACGAGTTTCAGCGTGAATCGTGTCGCCGTGAAACGTCGGGTGCTTATGTTGCAGCGTTTCAATCTCGAGATTCGCAATCGCCGAGCCGCTTACATCGGGCACGCTCATGCCAAGCACCAGCGAATAAACCAAATTGCCAACAACAACATTGCGACCCTGCACACTTTGCTGGGCGAACCAGTCATTCGTATGCAGCGGATGATGATTCATCGTGATCATGCAAAATAAATGATCGTCAGCCTCGGTAATCGTCTTGCCGGGCCAATGGCGATAAACATCGCCAACTACGAAGTCTTCGAGGTATCTGCCAAACGGTCTCTCGTGAATGGTCACGGCTTACACGCTAATTGCCGCTACGGCGATCTTTGCGCGAATCTTTGATATCGCGAGTAACAGGCAACTCATCTGTATCTGCCAAACCGTATCTCGGGTCATACTTCGGCAACGGAATCTCACGAGTTCGGTCGGTGGTTGCATTGCGCTCAGCCCACTCATAGCGACTGGTGCGTTCCTTGTTGCCAGCCACCGCGTATCGCTGCAACGACTTCAACTCGCTGGCTTGTTGCAGGGCAAACTTTCCGAAGCGCAACGACACATAACACACGCCACCGACAAGCATCGGCAACCAAAACTGAACCAATCGATAACTCAAGACACTCACGGTTGCGGTCGTCGTTGACAAACCAAAACCGACAAGCGACGGAATGTAAATGCCCTCAACAATGCCGAGCCCACCCGGAGTAATCGGTATTGACGCAAAAATATTTGCCAGACCAAACGAGATCACAAGTCCGGTGATATCGACCGATCCACCAAACGCTCGAATAAAAACAAAAAGTGCCACGATGTCTAGGCCCCAATTCAAAAGTGACCACATCAACACTCGGCGCAAAAGTTTTGGCTCATTGGCAAGACCGCGCAACCTTTCGCCGAGATGCACCGCGACTTCGCCGGCCTTGTCCGGATCAAATCGCAGTCGCTTTGCTAGAGATCGCGTTACTCGTTCCGCTCTTCCCTCATGGTCAACCAACCCGAGAACAACACCGCCTGCCAACAACATCACTATCACGCCAAAAATTGCTGCGACGCCGTAAAACGCATTGACGCCTTGACCAGGAATCGACACAATCAGCGCAACCCACAAAATGATGTTCAGCACAACCGCAGAACCAACACCGGCCGTCGCCAACGCGAAACCTGCGTCCCGACCGCTTGCGCCGGCCAAAGTCATTAATCTAAATCCCAATGCATTGCTCGCCGCCGACCCACCAGGCACCAAACTGCCGAGCGATCGCGTCGACAACTGAATTCGAAATAGTGTGAAAATGTTCACTTTGTCGGCATCCTGACCCAAAGCAACATGAGTCAACATCGAATAACAAAACAGCGCCGCAAACTCAAGGGCTACACCCAGCAATAACCAGGATGATTTAACTTCGCTGAGTTTGCTCAGCGCATCGCCGAAACCTGGCACAATTGGCAAAATAAACAGCCAAAACACCAACAGAAAGATCGGCCACTTCGCCCACCGAAAAGTTGAACGCAAGCCACTAGACCTACGTCGCTGGGGGGCGCCATTCATCTGCCCATATTACGGCTTGATGGTGACAATTTTGGTGCACCTAAGTAGCGTTTGAGGTTATGTCGGTTTCAACAAGCGCTGCAGATCTAGTAGTCGCGGCGCATGCGATCAAAGTTGCTGATGCAATAGTCGGCAAAGGTGTGCGCACGCTCGCCACTACGGGCGGCCCAGACACACAACAAGTTCTCGCCTACGACCTTGCGCATGCGAGCGCCGCAGTCGAGACTGCCCGCTCGATGCTCGACTACGGCGCAAAAGGCGAACTTGAAGCGCAACTCACTTGCGGGTTTGTCGCCGACATGGTGCACGATCTGATCACGCGATTAATCGGCCGCGAAAAACTTTGGGGCGTCGACTCGTCAACGCTCGTCGACTCTCACGACTTCGTTCAAAAATATCGCACGCCAGAATTTCTATCTTCGCTGGCTAACACTCCTGGACCCAGACATTTGGACGATGATTACGAAATGGTGCAAGACACATTCCGTGGTTTTGCCAGCAAAGTAATTGCACCACACGCCGAACACGTGCACCGCGAAAACCTTGACGTACCCGAAGAAATCATTTCGGGTCTCGCCGAGATCGGTGCGTTTGGTCTTTCCATCCCCAGCGAATACGGCGGCTTCAGCGAAGGTGGAGACGGAGAATACATGGCAAGTTGCATCGCCACCGAAGAACTCTCGCGAGCATCACTTGGCATCGGCGGATCATTGATCACTCGCCCTGAAATTCTCACCCGTGCGCTCGTCAAAGGCGGTACCGAAGCACAAAAACATGAGTGGCTACCAAAACTTGCCACCGCCGAAGTGATGGTTGCAGTGGCCGTCACCGAGCCCGACTATGGCAGCGATGTTGCATCGATCAAAACTACGGCGGTCGCGGCGAAACAAGACCATAGAGACGGCTACGTCATCAACGGCGTAAAAACTTGGTGCACATTCGCTGCTCGCTCGAATGTTTTGATGCTCTTAGCGCGCACCGATCCAGATCGCACAAAAACACACAAAGGATTAAGCGTCCTGATCGTGCCCAAACCCCGTGGCGAAGCGCACGGTTTTGTTTTCACTCAGCCGTCAGGCGGCCGCATGGAAGGTCGCCCGATCGACACAATCGGTTACCGCGGCATGCACTCCTACGAAATAGCGATCGAGAATTGGTGGGTGCCCGCCGATCACCTGATCGGCGAGACAGCCGGCCTCGGCAAAGGTTTTTACTATCAAATGGAAGGCTTCGAAAATGGCCGTCTGCAAACCGCCGCCCGTGCTGTCGGTGTGATGCAAGCAGCATACGAAGCAGCGCGCGACTATGCGCAAAATAGAAAGTCGTTCGGCAAAAACATCGGCGAATATCAAATCATTCAGGCCAAACTCGGTCGCATGGCGGTCATCATTCAAGGTTCGCGCCAATTCAGTTATGCCGTCGCCAAACTCATGGGCAAAGGTCAAGGCTCAATGGAAGCGAGTTTGGTCAAGGCTTATGTTTGCAAAGCCGCAGAATGGGTCACGCGCGAAGCGATGCAAATTCACGGGGGCTACGGCTACGCCGAAGAATATTCGGTCAGTCGCTTGTTCGTTGATGCCCGAGTGTTGAGCATTTTTGAAGGAGCAGACGAAACTCTGTGCCTAAAAGTTATCGCTCGCAAACTTGTCGAAACGGCAAAGTAAACGACCTCAAAAACTAGGTTACGAAGCGCACGAGATCGTGCAGACTCTCGATTCGTTCACAATCTTTATCGAGGTGAAACCCAAACGGATCAAGCAATAACGGACTCAAACCAGCGTTGCGTGCCCCACCCACATCGTTGACGAATGAATCGCCGATATAGGCAATTCTTTCTCGTGGCACGTTCATCACCGCAATCGCTTCGTCGAAAATTTGTGGCTCGGGTTTTGCAACACCAACTACATGAGAGTCCGTCACGATCAAAACTGGCACGCCAGAACCATCGCCGACTTGACAAACATTTTCGTTGGCCAAGGTGCGCTCGATCTGACCGCTGGCATTTGACACAATGCCGATTCGCACACCCAACAAGTGCAACCTCCACAACCCAGCCACTGATTCATGCAACGGAAAGCGCCACAAGAACGCAGAAAAGACCTTCAATAGTGCCCCGGCTGCATCATTTACTTTTTTATCTGGCACCCCCGCTTCACGGGCATACGCCTGGCGATACGAAACCCAAGAAACTTGATCGATTGAGCCAGCAGCCTGCGAAGCTGTCGCCCCGTCGATTGCCGCCATGCCTGCATAGTGGCAACGCACCAGCGCACCGAGGCTCGTCGTGCCACCAAATGGCTCAAGCACCATGCCGGTCGTCAACGGGTCGGGCACAACGAACACGCCACCCGCATCGAACAACAAGGCATCAAAACGTTTCGTCATAAAACTGTGACCGTAATTTTGAAGTGCGAAATTACTTGCTGCGCTTCAGACCAGCGCGACTGCCTCGCGAAATAAATTTCAACGCCATCTTGCGACTCGCTTCGTCAATCATTTCGTCACCAAACATCACGGCGCCTTTGCCTTCACCTTCTGTAGCAGATGAATATGCGTCCAAAATCGCCCAAGCGCGATCAAATTGTTCTTGGGTCGGTGAAAAAACTTCGTTCAAGATCGCAACCTGATCTGGATGTAACGCCCACTTGCCGTCGTAGCCAAGCGTTCGCGTTCGCTGGCAATAGTTCTTGAAGCCTTCTGAGTCGCGTATATATAGGTAAGGACCGTCGATCACTTGCAGTCCGTTCGCACGACCAGCCATCAAGATCTTTGAAAACACATAATGAAAATGATCACCAGGATATTCGGCAATCTGCACGCCACCCGTGAGCACCGGCATTTCCATACTCGCCGCAAAGTCGGCCGGCCCAAAAATTATCGTCTCAAGTCGCGAACTCGCCGCACAAATTTCTTCTACGTTAATTAATCCGCGAGCAGTTTCGATTTGGGCTTCAATGCCGATATGACCGACTGGTAAACCATTGGCGATTTCGACTTGACGCAGCAATAAATCTGTCGCCACGATCTGGGATGCGGTTTCTACTTTTGGCAACATAATTTCGTCAAGCCGCTCGCCCGCACCTGCGACTACTTCGATAATGTCAAATGCCGTCCACTTTGTGCTCCAGTCATTGACGCGAACACAAAGAACCTTGTCGCCCCAATCTTGAGAACGAATCGCAGTCGCAACTCGCGCTCGTGATGCTTCTTTTTCTTTTGGTGCAACTGCGTCTTCGAGATCCAAGAACACCATGTCGGCGGCGATGCCCGGACCTTTGCCCATCATTTTTTCTGAAGATCCCGGGATTGATAAACAAGAGCGACGGGGCAGGTCTCGTGAGCGTGCTGACATACTCAAATTCTACATCGCCTAGTCGCGAGCGCGATTACATCGCGCTGTGGCGCAGCAGCTCAGTTGTGGGTGGGCACTCAGCGACGAATGGTTGTGATAAATCGTCGCTCACCCCATGTTTAGAGATCACCCGCGAAAACAAAGTCGCCGAAAAAACGTCAACATCACTCGCGGTCGAACTCGTGCTTGCGCCAGCAACCATCGCTGTCCATAATGCAGCGGGCAATCTGGTGCCACATGCCGTCACCAACCACACTGGCTTTTGCAAGCAATACGCCAGTGCAGCAACTCCGTGGCTTCCAGCACTACACAAAACATCAGTCGGTCCTGCAGCCAACGCTTCGACGATGACTACATCGCAACCACCGACTACTCGCGAAAGTTCTTCGAATTGCACCAGCGTTGCGTCGACATTCATCGTCGCGAGCCGCTCCACGGCAGCATCACCGTCACCGTTGCTCTCAACCACGAAGATTTTTACATCACCACGCGACGCCAACGCGTGCAACACCGCCGTCGGCCAACCCACAACACAAACAACAGCATCTTGCGGCACCGCGTCGCGTAAATTTTTTATCGTCGCATCGTTTTTGATTTCGTTTTCGCAATCTCGCAGCGTCAAAAACGGGTCAAGCGCACCCAGCACATGACTGCACAACCACCACAACGGCGCGCAGGTCGGGTGTCGTTGCACGATTCGTCGCGTCGCCAGCACAATGCCCGCCGGCTCGTGACCTAGGCCACTGAGCGCGGCCGCGGTCTCTCGCACCAGCGAAACCGGGTCTGCACCACGCGCCCGCGCGACATATCGCAGATGCTCAATCGGGTGCATTTCCAAAACGCTACCCCCGACTTGCTACGGTCTTTGCTGATGATTATTTCACCAAGTCTTGATACCCAACTGCTGCCGCTCAAAGGCAAGGCCCGCCCACTCGAAGAATGGCTGACGACTTTTCATCTCGCTTCAATCGTGCTCGACCCGTTCACCAATGAAAGCGCATGGATACTGCCAACTGCGGTTCGCATCCTGCGTCAATTTGCCGGCGCGTCGGTGCGCACCAATTTCGTGATCACCGCAACACCAGATGAAGCGCGCGAATTTCTCGGACCAAATGCCGATGAGTTTCTCGTGTTCTGCGATCCATCACGGACATTCGTGAAGCAACTTTCGCTGACCGAACTTCCGGCGTTTGTTTACGTGCAGATCGACGGCACAGTTCCAGTCAATGCACAAGGATGGAATGCCAAAGCCTGGAGCAGTGTCGCTGAACACATCGCCTCCGTAGTCTCGTGGCGCAAGCCCAGCATTCCATCTGCAGGCGACCCGGGTTCTTTCAAAGGCACTCCCGCACTCGTCTAAGTCGGTTTTGTGAATAGCCTGTAGTCGTGGCAAAAAAACAACCCGAGCCATTCGCCAATTCGCCGTTGTTGCCACTCGGTCCCGACAAAACTATCTATCGAAAAATCTCTAGCGAAGGTGTCACCACCGAAAAAACAAATCTAGGTACATTTCTTCGCGTCGACCCCAGCGCAATCACGACCCTCACCGAGCATGCGATGCGCGACATCGCCCACTTGCTGCGCACCGAACACCTGCAACAACTCGCCGACATTCTCAAAGATCCACAAGCCAGCGCCAATGATCGCTTCGTCGCGCTCGACTTGTTGAAGAACGCCAGCATCAGTGCGGGCGGCGTGTTGCCAATGTGTCAAGACACGGGCACGGCGATCGTCAAAGCCTCAAAGGGACAACTCGTGTTCACGGGTGGCGGCGACGAAGAAGCAATCGCCAAAGGCATCTACAACACATACCAAACCTCGAACTTGCGCTACAGCCAACTCGCACCACTCACGATGTTCGAAGAGGTCAACACCAACACGAACCTCCCTGCCGAGATAAAAATAAGCGCTACTGACGGTGACGAATTCAAATTCTTGTTCATCGCCAAAGGTGGTGGCTCGGCGAACAAAAGTTATTTGTTTCAAGAGACCAAAGCCCTGCTCAACGAGAAAGTCTTTTTGCCGTGGTTGTTTGACAAGATGCAAACTCTCGGCACCTCAGCCTGCCCGCCGTATCACCGTGCCCACGTGATCGGCGGTACTTCGGCCGAATATGCAGTCGAAACCGCAAAACTCGCCAGCACCAAATATTTAGATTCGCTGCCAACAAAGGGCTCACGAACTGGCCACGCATTTCGCGACATCGAACTCGAAGCCAAAGTCCTCAAACTCGCTCAACAAACCGGTATCGGGGCACAATTTGGTGGCAAATATTTCTGCCACGATGTGCGCATCATTCGCTTACCGCGACATGGCGCAAGTTGCCCCGTGGCGATGGCGGTTTCGTGTAGCGCCGACCGTCAAGCACTCGGCAAAATCACGAAAGACGGCATCTTTCTCGAGCAACTCGAACAAGACCCGGCAAGATTTTTGCCCGAAATCTCCGAAGAAGATCTCTCAACAGAGGTCGTCAACATCGACCTCAATCGCCCGATGAGCGAAGTCCGTGCCGTACTTTCGAAATATCCGGTCAAAACTCGCATCATGCTCAATGGTCCGATGATCGTCGCCCGCGATCTCGCGCACGCCAAACTCAAGGAGCGTCTCGACTCAGGCAAAGGCCTACCCGACTACTTCAAGCAATATTGCGTCTACTACGCCGGCCCAGCAAAAACACCTGCAGGTTTCGCATCAGGTTCTTTCGGACCGACAACTGCCGGCCGCATGGATGGTTACGTCGAAGAATTTCAACGCGTCGGCGGCAGTCTCGTGATGCTGGCCAAAGGCAATCGCTCGGCGCAAGTTACGCAAGCCTGCAAAACTCATGGCGGCTTTTATTTGGGATCAATTGGCGGCCCCGCAGCACGCCTCGCGCAAGACTGCATCACCAAAGTCGAAGTGCTCGAATACGAAGAACTCGGCATGGAAGCCGTCTGGAAGATCGAAGTGAAAAACTTTCCAGCATTCATCGTCGTCGATGACAAAGGCAACGACTTCTTTGAAATCGTCAACGCGACAGCGCTCGGCACACCAGTTCAAATTCGTAAATAGTGTCGCTGGTCGAAGAAAGAATCTCTTGCCCACTCGGGCAATGGGCTGGCGAGCCAGGTCGCTGCCAACTTTGCAACAAAGTCATTGAGTCGACTCGCCGTCGCACTTGGTGCTCGGACAAATGCGCACGCAATTGGCAGCGAAATCACATTTGGCGATTTGCCCGATCAGCAGCCAAACGTCGCGCAAACTATCGGTGTCAGCGATCTGGTTGCTCTGCAGAGCGGCGCGACTGCGAAGTCAATCACATCAACCCACGCAATGGCGCAGGTTACGGTCCCGGGTGTCATCATCACTTGAATCCCGATAGTCGTGGCATCGGCGGACTCGAAGTCCTGTGTCATGCCCATCACGCCGAAGTCACCGCCGCTCAAGCCAAAGCGCGCGCCGCCAAACGCGCCGCCAAACGCATTACCAAGCCGACACGAAAAAAATTAAATTAGCGACTTGATCGCCACGCGTGTGTCGGCAATCTCTTGCGGGTCACTACTGAATTCGACAGCCGCAAAATCTGTCACGCCGATGCCGGCTAAATCTGCAACGCGTTGCTTAACCTGCTCTGCAGTGCCGGCAATCACGATGTCGGCGGGGCCTGCTGCACCTTCATGGTCGAGCATCGCGCGATAGCTCGGCAACTGCCCGTAAATCTGAAACACCTTGGCTGCAGTTTCTGTCGCGCGCGCAACATTATTCGTTACACACACAGGTAGCGCCGCGATCACCCGCGGCGCTTTGCGCTCGGCCTTCTTCGCTGCTTCAACAATCGTCGGCACAGTCAAAGAGTTAAGGGTTTTTGGTCCGGTGCACCAAGTCAGCGTGCCGTCGGCAAGCGTGCCCGTCACGCGCAACATTTGTTCGCCGAGCGCGGCAACAACAACCGAAAACGGCGAAGAGCCAACACCTGAAAGTGAACCGCGTGTCGTCAAAGTTTCGCCTGTAAAATTTACAGCCTGACATTGCGCAAGCGGCATCAAGATCGAAAGATACTCCCGCAAATGTCGCACCGGTTTTTCAAACGAAAGTCCGAGCATTCCATCGATCACGACTTTGTGACTGAGACCGATACCCAAACACAGTCGACCCTTCGAGGCAGCGTTGACAGTGTGGCATTGCTGTGCAATTGCCATTGGATGCCTGGGGTAGGTCGGCACAACACTCGTGCCTATTTCAATTCGTGGCACTTCACGACCGACAATAGCCAGTGCAGTCAGCGCATCATGACCAAAAATATTCGGTGCCCAATAACTCGCAAAGCCATCTCGCTCGACCTGCCGGGCTTCAGCAACTACGTCATCGAGAGTTCCTGAATTTATAGTTCCGCCAAAAATTCCAATTTTCATTTTCTTGCTCCTGTTGTGCGCTCGACCTGCAACGTCACGCTAGACGGCACGCGACACGACGTCACAGTCGCGCAATTAAGGCGTTGTTGTCGTGCTCGGCTCAACTATCGAATCGACTGGCTCGGGCATCACATCTTTTGCCGCCCCAGAGTCGTCGCGAAACTTTGACTCAAGACACGCCCCTTCTCTAAACGGAGCAATGTCTAAAGCACGGGCAACCGCGACAGCAAAGACGCTGCGTCCTTTGGGCGACAAATGCACACCGTCTTTGTTAAGCACGCTCTTTTCTTTCGAAATCGTCTCCCAGTCGAGCACCGATACGTTTTCTGACTCGCCAGCAACCACGTTGATCGCCGCATTTACTTCGCGCTGAGCGTTGCGAAACAAAGAAGTAGTCACCAACAGCACGGGCCGCGGCGCGAGTTTCGCCACGATCTTGCGAATTAGCTTGGCATACGAGTCTTTGTTGCCCTCGTAATTTGTGCCGAGAAATACAACTGCGGCGTCCCAACCTGCTTCGGCGTTAAGTCTCTGGTCGAGCACGCGCACGCCAAAATCGGCGAACCTGCTGGCCTCGGCCTCGATCGCAACTTGCCAGCCAAGCGGCACGAGCGCATTGCACATCTCATTGCCGTAGCGGCTCGAAGTCGACGCCAAAATCGAGTCTCCGATCATCAGTAGTCGATTGCCGCCAACTTTTGGGCCAATTAGTCCGCCAGCAACTTCTGGCAATTCAATTTCAAAACCTTCGGGCAAAGTTATTGCCGTGCCAAAGTCGTAACCGGGTATTCGTCCAACACCCGACAACACATCAGAGTCGCCACTGCCGATATTCAAAGAGCCACAACTAGTCACCAATGCGGCTAAGACGACGAAAACAAAAATCGGCTTCCTAATCAAGCCACCGTCACTTCAACTCGCGCGTCGTTGAAACACGCGCCACTCGCTAAGTCGTTTAATTCATCGGGTGCAAACGCATTAGATGTCAAACCCGCTTGTGTTGCGCGCAGCCACAAGCCTTTGGGCATGAAACAAACTCCTGGTCGCATAGTTTCGTCAATCACCAAATCAATCTCTATTTCAGCGACATCATTGCGCACGACGACCCTCTTGGCATCACTCAACTTGCGCTGCGCAGCGTCTAACGGATGCATCGAGATCGCGACTCTAGGCGGGTCAGTATCGGCAAACATCGAGTTGATCGTGTGCGATGTCGCCGGCGAAATCAACACCAACGGATACTTTTTATCTGCTGCGCGATATTGCGGCAATGGCAGTTCGCTTTGGGCGGCATACAGCCGTGCTCGCTTGTCGGCAAAGGTTGGCCAAGTGTCTTTAAATTGCACGGTCGTGCCGACTTCGCGCAACTTTAAAGAGTGTTTTTTCTGCTCGGCGATTCGATCGACGATGAATTGCGGGTCGCTGTTGAATTCATCGGCACTGAAACCCAGTCGGGTTGCCAACCCCGTGGCGAGTTCATTATTGGTGCGCGACTCGCCTATGCGCTCGATCACAGGGCTAATAACTTGTGCCGTATACGAACCATACGAACCCACAAGATCATCAACTTCAAAGTGTGTCGTCGCCGGCAAAACTACATCGGCAAATTTTGCCGTATCCGTCATTACTTGATCATGCACGACCGTGAAAATTTCCTCGTTTGATAGGCCCACGAGCATGCCAACTTGGTCGACTGCAGTCACAGCTGGGTTCGCACCTTGAACCAAAAATACTTTTGCCTGAACTGGCCAAGCATCAGCATCACCGCGCAAAACACGACCGACATGATTCATGTTCATAGTTCGTTGCACTGGTCGGGCAACATCTTTCGGCCAAGGTGCATGAACGTCAACTGAAAAACCGTCGCTGGTCGACGCCAAGATGCCAGAGCCATTCGTGCCGAAGTGCCCCGCGATCAACCACAAACCGAGAACAGCCAAGACACTGCTGCCACCGTTGCGATTTCGTTCAGGGCCGTAGCCCATTCGCAAAACTGCAGATTTCGTGTTCGCGATTGATTCAAAAAGTTCGCGAATCTTGTCGAGCGGCACATCACAGATTTTGCTCGCATCTTCGAGCGTGTAGTTGCTCGCTGCTGCCAAGAACTCTTTGCTGCCTGTCGTATTTTTATCAAGAAACTGTGTGGCAACTTTGCCCGCGCGAGCCAGTTCATTGCTCAGCGCATACGCCAGCACCACATCGGTGCCGGGTCGCACCGCCAAATGCAAATCGGCCCGCGATGCGGTGCCCGTCACTCGAGGGTCGACTACGACAAGTTTGCCGCCAGATTTCCGGGCCTTTGCCAAGAGTGGCAACAAGTGCGTGCCGCTCACTGCCGGGTTGGCTCCCCAGACGACTATCAGTTTTGCATCTACGACATCAAGAGTGTCGATGCTTAACATTTCGCCGAAAACCTGATCCCATGCGGCACCGTAAGTCGCGGCACAAATTGTGTGCAGAATTTCTGGCGCACCCAAGCGGGCAAAGAGATGTGGCATCAAAAAGTTTGCTTCAAGTTTTGGTGCCGACGAGTTATACAAATACGGCAACACAGAATCAACGCCGTGACTCGTCACGGCCGACTTAATTCTTTCGGCAACCAAGTCGAGAGCCTCATCCCAAGTTGCGCTTCGAAACTCGCCGCTACCCTTTGCGCCAACACGAATCAACGGCGTCATAATTCGCTCTCGTGAGTAAACCCTGTCGGCGTGATGCTTGACTTTTTTGCAAATCCAGCCGTCTGTCAGCGGGTTCGACAACTCGTCAACTGGCGCAGCGTCAATTTTTGTTATTCGACCAAGCGTTAGGGTCACCTCCAGCGAACATGCATCTGGGCAATCTAAAGGGCAGGCGGTTCGCACCAAAACTTCATCCGCGACATTCCCCATCGCTCTATTATCGCACGGGCGTTGCTCGCCTCCTGCAGGCTATTTAGTTGTTGTTTGTTCGGTAGAAAGCTCGTCAAAAGTGTCGATGTTACGAAGTTGCTTAAATTTGTACCAAAAAATACCGACAATACCGAGGGTCGCGATGCCACCGCCGACAACGGTTGATTTCACCCCGACAAGTTGCGAAACGACTCCCGATTCGAAAGCGCCTAGTTCGTTTGTCGCGCCAATGAAAACATTTTCAACCGCTGAAACGCGGCCGCGTTTGTCATCTGGCGTCACCAATGGCACAATTGCGCCACGCACAAACACGCTGATCATGTCGCCTGCACTCAAAATCATGACGGCAAAAAATGCGACCCAATAGTTGCTCGTCAAACCGAGCACGACGGTGCCCAAGCCAAACACGGCAACGGCGATAAGCATCGCTCGACCGACATGTCGGCGAATCGGTCTAAACGCCAAAAAGGCGGCGGTGCTTGCCGCGCCAATGCCGACAGATGCGCGCAACCATCCGTAGGCAACATCACCGACCATCAGTTGATCTTTGGCAATCACCGGCAACAATGCGATTGCGCCACCGAATAAAACTGCAAAAAGATCAAGTGAAATCGCTGCTAACAATATTGGTGTGCGTCGAATGAAACGCAAACCCTCCATTGCCGAATGCAGTGTTGGTCGTTCGGTTTTCACAGTGGGCGCCGAAATAACCTTCAACTTGATACGCGCAATCAAAATCATGCCAAGACCGGTGAGCCCAGCCGAAGTTGCGTACGCAATCCATGGTGCGGCGGCATACAAGAAACCCGACATCGCCGGACCGACGATCATTGCACCTGTCCACACCGCCGAATACATCGCCACCATTTGTGGCAACCCATGTTCGGGGGCGATCATCGGTGCAATTGATCGCATCGCCGGCGAAACAAATGCACGAGATGCACCAAACGCAACTGCGATCATAAACATCGGCGCAACGCTCGTTGGGTTCGTGCGCGCATAAAACACGAGCGCCAATGCACACAGCAATTCACCCGACATCGCCGTCACAGCGACTCGACGACGGTTGTAACGATCAGCAACAGTGCCGGTTACAAAGACGAGCAACGCAACTGGCAAGAACTCGGCGAGACCGAGCCAACCGATATCAATTTCGCGACCTGTGATGTCATAAATGTGTTTGCCGAGTGTCGCCGCTTGCAGCATCAAGCCGACATAAAGTGCCGAGTTGGCGATGATAAAACTCTTTACGGCAGGCGCCTGAAAAACTTCTCGCGCAGAAAGTTTTATCGGTTCGACCGAGCCCGAATTACCTTTGACGCCTGAGTTATCTGAAGCATTCACGGCGTCAATAACTTAGTCTGCGTTTGCACGAACCATAGATATAGACAAGACTTCACTTGTGCCGTTATCTGACTTCGCCCGACAAACACAGTTCATCGACGGCGTCGGTCAAGCCGAACTCGTCGCTACTGGCAAAGTTTCGGCAAGCGAACTGCTCGAGGCCGCAATTGAACGCAATGTGGCATTCCACCCAGCGATCAACGCGATCAACATCACCTGGCTTGACCATGCACGCGAGCTGGCGAAAAAATTCAAACCAGACACGAACAAGAAGTTTGGCGGCGTGCCGTTCGTGTTAAAAGACTTGGGAGCCCCATTCGCGGGCCAGCACATGTCAAACGGCAACATTGCTCTGAAAAATGCCAAATACATCGCGCCAACAAATTCAAATCTGGTTCAAAAATTTATTGATTCAGGTCTGATTACCTTTGGTCGAACAAACTCGCCTGAGTTCGGCAGCGTGCCCGTCACTGAACCGTTGGCTTGGGGCCCAACGCGCAACCCTTTTGATCTCGCCCGCACTTCGGGCGGTTCAAGCGGTGGCAGCGCAGCAGCAGTCGCCGCAGGCATTGTGCCCATGGCTCATGCCAGTGACGGCGGTGGAAGCATTCGCATTCCGGCTGCGTGTTGCGGTCTCGTCGGTTTAAAAACTTCGCAAGGACGAATCTCGCTTGCGCCATTTGGCGACGAGGCCAATGTCAGTGTTCACTTTGCAGTCACGCGAACCGTGCGCGACGCAGCAGCGTTGCTCGATGCAGTGCATGGCCCCGGTGTTGGCGACCGAGTCATCGCCCCCGCACCGACTCGTCCATACATAAATGAAGTTGGCGCTGACCCAGGCAAACTTCGCATCGGCTTCATTGACCACCACTTGACTGGCGCCACAATCGACAGTAAGTGCGTGCAAGCCGTGCGCGACACTTGCAAACTTCTCGAATCTCTCGGTCATCATGTCGAAAATTCGTGGCCACGCGCTCTCGATAATGCCGATTTCTCCGGCAAGTTCACTGCAATGTGGTCGACCAATATGTCGGTTGCTTTGAACACGCTCGCCCAAATGCTCGGTCGCGCCGTCACAAAAGATGATGTTGAACTTATGAACTGGACAATGGCCGAATATGCGAAAAACAAAACCGCAACCGACTATGCGCAAGCCGTTTATCTCTCTGTGATTTTTCGTCGCACGCTGCAACAATGGTGGGCCGATGGTTTTGATCTCTTGGTCACGCCAACTACGGCACAACTGCCGTTACCCATTGGCACGATTCGCAACATGCCCGATGATCCGATGAGTGCCCTGCGCATCGCCGGCAACTGGATTCCGCTCACGCCACCGTTCAATACCTCGGGTCAACCTGCAATCAATGTGCCGCTGCAATGGACAAGCGACGGCATTCCGGTCGGCGTGCAGATCGTCGCCGCATATGGACGCGAAGACTTGCTAATTCGCGTCGCCTCACAACTTGAGATTGCCCAACCTTGGGCACACCACACGCCGAAACTTTAAACCCGCCAACTCTGTTACACCCCTCGGCGAAGATGGTTCTTCCCCAAAAAGAAACAGAGCAAACAATAAATGAATACATTCACTGAAAACCCGGTCAAATACGAGCGAATCGCAAAACCAAAACACGGCAGCGAAAACTGGCTAAGGCTTCGTTGGCGCGACAGCGGTGGTCGCTGCACATTCGGCGCGTCCGACGCACCGGCACTCATGGGCGCTTCTCCATATTCGACTCGTTCAGATCTCTTCTTTGACAAAAGCGTCGACCCAACAGTCGAAGACGACAAACCTGTTTTTCGTCGTGGCAATGTACTCGAGCCAGCGCTGCTCGAAGAAGCCTCACATTTATTGGGCATTAATGTGTTCACCCCATCGGTCATGTATCGCGCTGGTCGATTCACAATCTCAAAAGACGGTGTCGACAACGAAGAATGCCCTACTGTCGGCGTCGAGGCCAAGACAACTTCGCGCTACAGCGTGCACACTGCCGATGATCTGCCGTTCGAGTGGCGTTGGCAAGGTTGGGCTCAGCAGTCGGTGCTCAATGTGCCGTTGTTTTTCATCGTGCTCGATCGTGACCTGCGCATAAGTTTCGTCGAATTGCCACGCAACCAAGAAGCCATCGACCAACTATGGGCCGAAGCCGAACGCTTTGGCTCGCTCGTCGACTCTGGCGCCCGTGCCGACTCTGAGATCAATCAGTTCAGCGCCGAACAAATCTCGTCGCTCTATCGCGCAACTCCAACTGCGATCGAACTACCCGAATCAGCGCGTGCAGTTCTTGCAAATTTACGCGAAGCTCGAGAAACTCGACGACAAGCCGAAAAACAAGAGACAATCGCCAAAGACGAACTCGCGAGACTGCTACTTGAAAACGAAATTGGCCTACTCGGCGGCGAGCAAGTTGTCACTTGGCGCGAACACGCCGGCAAGCAAGCACTCGACTCAAAGCGTTTGCGCACTGAACTACCCAAGGTCTACGAAAACTTTCTCAAAGTCGGTGACCCGTTTCGGGTGATGCGGGTCAAATAAATTATTTCGCGATCGCAAGTCGCGACATCCAGTGTTTCCAAATAATCACCATAGCTGCGGTGTCTAATTCGCAATACTGCAGCAACATTTTCTTGACTGCATCGCGATGTTTGGCATCGTTGCGACTCAAGCCATACATCATCTCTTGATAAGTGCGCATCGCGCCAATGCCGTCGCGCACTGCTTCGACCGCGATTTCTTTGGCATCTTCGTCGGCGATGTTGTTGCGCTCGGCTTC